>NZ_JAFFPK010000133.1 GCF_017590215.1 Clostridium sp. CCUG 7971 | reverse complement strand
TTCTTATGTATTCCTATAACTATTTAAAAACCGTAAACATGTAGCTTAACATAAAAGCTGATATTCCAGCAAATATAAAAGTACTCCCTGCATGTTTAGATTTTTCTAAATCTTCTATTTGTTTATTTGTTAAATTTTCTTTCTTTATAGAAACTTTATATGAAGTTCTTAAAATAATTCCTAATACTATAAAAAATATTGCTAAAATCTTTAACATAGTAATCTTCCCCTATTTCTAAAGTTCATAATTGTTTATGTATTTTACGATTAATAAGAACTTTAAGTATCATTAAGCTAATTCTAAAGCAATCTCCATCATTTTAGTAAATGCTACTTGTCTATCATGAGCTGAACATTCTTCTCCTGTAAATGGACAATCTGATATTGTAAGTATAGCTAAAGCATTAACTCCTGCTCTAGCAGCATTCATATAAAGACCTGCTGCTTCCATTTCTACACAAAGTACTCCCATTTTTTGCCACTTACCAAGTCCACCTTCTAGCCCTCTATCTGAATAAAATACGTCGTTTGAAAGTATATTACCTACAGTTACCTTCGTTCCTTGTTCTTTAGCTACATCTATTGCTTTTTGCATTAGTTCATAACTTGCTATCGGAGCATAAGTTCCTGGTAAATCAAATTGAGCTGCATAATTTGAATCTGTACAAGCACCCATTCCAATTACTACATCATGTAAATTTAAATCTGTACTTATGGCTCCTGCTGAACCTATTCTTACTAAATTTTTAACTCCATAAAAATGTATAAGCTCATATGAATATATTCCGATTGAAGGTATTCCCATTCCTGAACCTTGAACAGAGATTTTCTTTCCTTTATAATATCCAGTATATCCAAACATACCTCTTACTGTATTATATTGAACCACATCTTCTAAAAATGTTTCTGCTATAAACTTAGCTCTTAATGGATCTCCTGGTAATAGCACAGTTTCTGCTATATCTCCTATTTTTGCATTATTATGTGGTGTTGGTGTAGTCATATTTTGTTCCTCCTTAATTTGTAAAAAATCATATAATATCACTAGATATTATGCCACATAAAATAAATTTTTAATAAAACTTTATTTTATATGGAAATTTTTTGTTTCTATGATAGTATACTATAAATATATGTAGATTTTCAAAATATATTTTCCCAAAACTAAACTTTACATCCTAAAAATTGTATTAGCAAAATATGTTATAAACCTGCTTTATTTTGGGATTTGGAGGGGATTTTTTGACCAATAATTATAAGCGGACTAAAGATACTCAATTAATTGCTTTGTTAGTACTAATACCAATGCTAATATTTAGTTTTTATCTTTCTGTAAAATTTAAAAATAACACAATGAATGAAGATACTGTACAATCTATTCAATATAATAAAAAATAAAAGGTGGTTATTAGTCACCTTTTATTTTTTATTAATTATTAACTTTTATTTCATATTTTATTTCTACTCTTCTTGATGCATCTTTATTTACACTACCATCCTTATTTTTTACAAGTTCAGCCTCAGATCTTCCTATAGCTTCTATGTCTTTCATAACTTTATCTTTATACTTATAATCTCCTATTTCATCACTAACAATGAACTTTGCAACGCTAAACGCACGTTTTTGAGATAAATCTAAATTATATAAATAACTCCCTACATCGTCTGTATGGCCTTTTATAACTATTTTAGATATATTATCCCCATAATCTTTATAAATTGTTTCTATGTACTTTGGAATAAATATTTTTAGCATTTCTTTCGCTTCAGATTTTAACTCTGATTTATCTACATCAAACATAGTTTTTTCACCAAATGTTATTTGGCCAGTTATCTTATCTACATCCACAGGTATTCCATTTGCTTTTAGAGTTTCCTCTACTGATGTGCCCACATTTTTTGCTAACTCTTTTTCAACAGATCCTGCAATTGATTCAGAACTAAATAGCATAAGCATAACAACCATTAATACAGTTGAAATCATATCTGTGAAAGTAGGCCAAAAACTACTTTTTTCAAATTCTCTATTTATAGTCCTCCTATATTTATTTACCATTTCTATCATCTCCAATTAACTTTCTTCTAAACTTATTGTATGATTTTTTAGATGCTGATGTTTTACTTGGGTATTTGTTTGAAGATTTTATTATTTCATTTGATTCATTTGTTTTTTCCATGTCGTAAATTTCTTCACCTGAGTATTTTTTATAATTATCATTTTGCATAGCGTTAATTGTCGAAGCTTCTTTGTAGATGTCTATATAGTCAAATATCATATTTAATTTTTGTTCAATGTCTTGAGAAGATATAGCAATTACAGAAGCTAAGTGTTTTACTGTCGTATCTAAATTTACTTGTTCTTCATTAAGATCTCCTTGATTTTTTATTATTTTATTTTCATGTTCTACTAATTTATTAAGTAAGTCTTGAGCGCTTCTTTCATATAGTGCAAAGTTTGCTGATAAAGTTCTTAAATAGTCTTTCATCTTAAGCTGATTTACATTTGATTCAGAAATATTTTTAGAAGTTTCTTTTATATCTAATAATATTTCTTTATTTATTTCACTTTGATTGTCATAAGTATCAAATAATTTCGTAAATTTCATATTCATTATACTAAATTGTTTGTCTAGTTTTCTAACGTTTTGATCAAATATTTTGATAGAGTTTTGAGAACCATCTAATAATTCTTTCAAAGTTTCTATTCCATTTATAAATTCACTATTAAATTCAGTTAAATCTTTTGATATTTGATCAAATCTTTCTATTGATTTTATTGATATACTTATTTCCTTTATAGAGCTTTTTACATCTTCTATTTTATTATCTATGTCTTGTGATTTTTGATGGGTAATCTCTGATGTTAGTAAATTTTCCATTTTTAACATTAATTGAATTAGTATATGCTCACAATCATGATATCCTATTATTAAGTTTAGTATAATTGAGCATACTATACCAAATATACTTGTTATAAATGCAGTTTGCATACTGCTTATAGTCTCAGGAAGGGAATTTATTATGTCACTAGTATTAATACTTAAAAGCATCATGGAAAGCCCTATAAATGTACCTAACACTCCTAATAAAATGCATGTAGATGAAGCGTTTTTTATTCGCTTTATTTTATCTAATACAAACCTATTTTTAAATTTTAAGCTTGCACAGATTTCTTCAATAAATGAAGCTATATTTATATCTGCATGTGAGTTTTCTAATATGTATAAAGAATATTTATTTTTTATATCCGAATATAATAAACTTATCTTATAATTTTCATTAAGCCTTATAAGATCTTCGCTTATAAAGTTATATAAGTTTTTATTTAGTATTATATTTATTACTGAATACAATACAATTACTATTAAAAATGCTATAGTTATAGAATTAATGATTATATTATTCAATTTTATACCACTCCCCTTTTTATTATTTATACATATAATTTATATGTTTAATATAATATTAAAATACAAAAAAATATGAAGTAACCTAAAATTTCACAGTTACCTCATATTACTATATTTACTTACCTACATTTATTAAGTTATGGGTTTTATCTATAAAAGTTTCTAGATAACTAAGATAATATTTTTATTGTAGGGAGTTTTTTATAGTGTACTAAATAATATGATAAATATATGCATAGTGTTACTCCTATATTATTATAAATTAAAATGTTTCTTAATATAAATTAAAACCATTTAAATTTCAATGATTTATAAAAAGTAAATTTTTCAAAGTGCCACTTTTTACCACTAAGAACGTTTGTTCTATTGTATAAAATATGCCACTTTCCTAACTTTCTAATCTATATTTTTATAGAAAATTTATAAGTTATTAATATTTTAATAAGCTACTTAAAAAATGACTAAATTTTTCTATGTATACATTAATCTTACTTGTAAATTAGAACTATTATAAATATTTTTTAATAATATATAGTATAGTAGAGGAGGTGCTCTGTAAATGGTATTATTCTCAGTTTTAACACTATTTATTGTTATTTTTTCTATTTTAATAGTTCCTGGAATAGTGGGGATTCTTTTTACGCTATATGGATTCTATTTAATCATTAAAGGAAATAAAAAAGATTGTATAAAAAGTTTGAAGACCGGGTTAATTTTAATACTAATTGGTATAATTGCTTTTATAGCTTTTAGATTTGATGTAAGACTTGAAATAGAGCATTCTAACAATCAACTAATTGAAGAATATAATATTACTATATAATAAACAAAATCCAGTACTAAATTTAGTACTGGATTTTATTTATATCTTATCAAAATATGCCTTACTACCTTTAGTGTCCATTTCAACTATTAATTTAGAAGGTATTCTTTCCTTTAACTCATTAACATGAGATATTACACCTATTATTCTACCATTATCCTGAAGTTCCATTAGTGTATCAATTGCATTATCTAATGATTCAGAATCAAGAGTACCGAAACCTTCATCTATAAACATTGTATCTAACCTAATTCCTCCAGAATTATGTTGAACAGTATCGGAAAGTCCAAGTGCTAGAGCTAACGATGCCTTAAAGCTTTCTCCTCCAGATAAGGTATTAACTGGTCTTGACTTACAAGTATGACTATCATATACATCAAGGTCTAACCCTTTTCTTCCTCCACCTTTATTTTCCTCTCTTCTTAATAAGTAATATCTCTTTGAAGTCATTGACTGTAACCTTTTATTAGCTTCTATTATTACATCTTCAAAGTAACTAGACAGCACAAAAGTTTCAAATGATACTTTATTTTGACTACTTCCATTTGCAAGTTTAGATAAATCTGCAACTAGTTTATATTGATCTTCTTTTTCTTTAATGGAATTATAATCTTTTTTAATTTTAATTAATATCTTTTCATTATCTACTATATTTAAGTTTAATTCTTTAATTTTACTATCTAAAGCTTCTTTATTAGTTTCTAATACATTTAATTCGTCTTTTAAATTATCTAAATTAACAATTGCTAAACCGACTAATTCCTTAGATAGGTTTTCTACTGTTCTTATAGATACAGTTAACTCTTCATTATACTTATTTATTTCTTTATCTAAGTTGTCAATTATATTTTCATCTATTTTAGATAAATTGTATTCTTCTAAGCTAGAGAAGTTCTCTTTAACTAAATTTTCAAATTTTAATTTAAGTAACTCTAACTTAGATAAAGTATTATCTAAGTTATTTTTTAAATTGTCTAAACCACTCTGTATTGTTATTTTTTTCTTAGATATTTCATCATAGTTATTTCTTACTGATTTTATATACGATTCTCTATCATTTAACTCTTTGCTTAAAGTATTTATATCTAAATTTAAGACTTCTAAACTATGATATTTTTGAGGAACTCTTTTTAATATTTCATTGTATGAATTTTGCTCACCTATTAAAGTATCACTTATTTTTTTTACTTCAAATTCTATTTTTATAAGTTCATCTTTACGTATTTTTAATTTCTCTTTCTTATCATTTAGATCTTTTATTTCTTTTTCCAACAAGATAATATTGGCTTCTAAAGTTTTCAACTTAGTACTTGTTTCATCTATTTTTAACTTTATTTCTTTTCCTTTTGGTAACACTGTGTTTGTATAATCTAAAACTTTATCATCATTGGTAAATATTTTTTCATTTACAAGTTCTATAAACATTTCTTTTATATATGTTTTCAATCCATTTAGTTTAGATTGTAAATCATTTTTCTTTTTAGTTAAAATCTCTTTTTCTTTTTCTTTAGAATTTATAGATTTTTTTAATTCATCTAAGTCTTTTTTAGTGGGTACGTCATCATTAGCAGTCCTTTTGTTAGGATGAGATGTTGATCCACATACAGGACATTCACATCCTTCTTTAAGATGCTTAGCTAGCCTTATAGCTTCCCCATTTATAAATAGGTCTATCTTTACCTGTTCTTGCTCTTTTAGTTTATTTATTTCTTTTTCTAAATTTTCTTCTTTTATAGTGTCTTTACCAAGCTCAGAATAATAAGTATTATAATCCTTAGCATAGTTATATAAATTTAAAAGCTTATCTCTAAGAATAACATAGTTTTTATTAATATTCTCAAGTTCTATCTTTTCTTGCTTACATTTAAAAAGTTCCTCTTGTTTGTTTATAAATGTATCAATTTCTTTTTCTAAATTTTCACATTCAAATTTATAAGAATTTTGCTTTTTTTCTATTTCTTCTTTATTTTTCGTTAACTTAGATATGTTATTAGCCTTTAAATCTATATCATTAACATCTTTTATATAGTTCATTAAATTATTTAAATCTATATTAAGCTTTTCTTTTTCTTTCTGTTTCTCTTCTATTTGATCATACATTTGAGTTATTTTATCTAATTCAACTAAACACCTATCTAGTTCTTCTTGTGTTATCTTTATAGTATTTTTAAGTCTTTTTCTTTCTTCATCTTCTTTTAAATAATTTTCTTCATGAACTAGTATATCTAAAGCTTTTTTATATTTTTTTAGACTTTCACATTTAATTTTAAATTCATTTTCTTTTTGTTTTAAATTATTTAATCTGATTTCTTCAGCTTCTTTAGCATTAAATTTATCATTTATTACTGTTGATTTATTTATTTTATCATTTTTATTTTTAATATCTAAGTTTAAATCTTCTATAATTTTTACATTTTCATTTTTTACTAGTTTTTCTTCTTCTATATATTCAGATAGCTTATCTATTATTTTTGAATGAAGTTCATCATTTTTAATCATATTATAAAGTTCAGAATCTTGACTACACTTTACTACCTTTAGTATAGAGTTTATATCATTTCTTATATGTTCAACATCTTTACTAAGAACGGTAGTTTCTTCAGAGAGTCTTTCTTGAACTTTTTTATATATATCTGTTCCAAATATTTTTCTAAGTATCTCTTCTTTTACAGAAGTATTTGCATATAAAAATTCTCTAAAATCTCCTTGAGGTATCATTACTATTTTTCTAAACTGTTCTACATTTAATCCTATTACAGACAATACCTTTTCATTTACATCTTTATCTTTTGTAAGTGGTGCATTATCACTATCTAATTCTTTAAATTCTACACTAGCACTATCTTCAACTTCTTTATTTCCTCTTTTACTTTTTCTTTTTTGCTTAGGGCTTCTTTTTATAAAGTATTCTTTATTTCTAACCGAGAAAGTAAATTCAACTTCTGTCTTATCCCCATCAATTCCTACAAAATCACTTCTAAGTTGCTCTCCATTTCTTTTATTGCCGCTAGTTTGACCATATAGTGCATAACATATAGCATCAAATATAGTAGTTTTACCACTTCCTGTAGGTCCTGTTATAACAAATATATTTTGATTTTTTAAATCTTCCTTAAAATTTAAAGTAGTAGTTTTTGCATATGGTCCAAAAGCTGTTATTTTTAAAGATACAGGTTTCATATTAAAACTCTTCCCCCTTTACATCATTTATAACTTTGTTTACTATTTTCATACCTTCTTTACTTAAATCTTCTTTCATATGATATCTATAAAAATCACTAAATAGCTCATCCATTGATTTGGATTGTCTTTCACTTGATGTAAGAGGCGATTGAGTCATATTACCTATTATTCTTTTTATTTCAAGTAACATAATATTTGGGTACACTTGTCTAAGTTTTGACATAGGCTCTATAAGTTCCCCTTGATCTGTTAATATAACTCTTATATAATTATTTTTTATACTTTCATCTATATTCTCTAATAAATCTTCTAAATTACCTTCTAATGTTTTCATATCTCTTATTGGAATCAATGGTAATAATTCACACTTTATTTCTTTATTTTTATCTATATCTATCATAGTTATTGATTTATCATAGTTTTCTTCAGAAAATGAGTATTTTAAAAGTGAACCTGAGTATCTTATTCTATTTCCGCCTATACCTTGGCATCTATGCAAATGTCCTAAGGCTACATAATCAAAATTATTAAATAAGCTTGACTCAACATACTCTTTTCCTCCTATAACCAACATTTTTTCTGAGTCACTAGTTTCAGGATTTTCTCCACCTGTGACATAAGCATGCGTTATAAGAATATTTCTTTCATTAATATTTATCTCTTTATCTATCTCATGTATTATAGATTTCATAGCATCATTTAAGGATTTAATATCTTTGTTATTTAATTCATCACGCACTACAGCATAATCCGCAAAAGGAACTAAATAGAAGTTTACATGTCCATGCTCATCTTTTAATGATATTTTTTTTATATCTCTCCTAAAATTCCCCTCTATATATAGACCTGTCTTTTCAAATATTTCTTTACCAAATCCGATCAAATCTGCTCCATCATGGTTACCTGCAATAGCGAGTATCGGAGTTTTTAGTTCTAGCAATACATCCCTTAAAAACTCATTAAACAAAGATATAGCCTTAGCAGGAGGCACACTCCTATCATATATATCTCCAGCAAGTATTAAAACATCTGGTTTATATTCTTTTATCTTATCTTTTACTTGCTTTAATACAAATTCTTGATCTTCTATCATAGAAAATCCATTTACTACTTTTCCTATATGTAAATCTCCTAAATGGAATAATTTCATTATTTCACCTCATTATATTTTTATAGTACATATTTTATCATATGCTCTTTAAAAATTCACTTTTATCCTACATCTTATATTAAAAATATAAATAATTAGTATTAAATAACAAAATAATAGTATTATTTATATTATGCTATAATTTAATAAGCAATTATTTGAGTTGGAGGTATATTATGGAATTAACAAAAGAACAATTAATGATAGCAAAAGGCCATGGATTTTTACCACTTAAAGATGGAGTTCATTTTTCATGTAGAGTAATAATACCTGCAGGTCATATAACAAAAGAACAGTCTAATAAAATAAGTGAAATATGCGATAAGTATGGTAAATCTTACTACACACTTACCCAAAGGCTAGATATTGAAATACCATTTATAAAATATGAAGATATAGAATCTGTAAAAAACGAACTTAAAAGCATCGGACTTGAAAATGGTGGTACAGGTAAAAGAGTAAGACCAATACATACATGTAAAGGAACTGTCTGTAAATTTGGATTAATAGATACTGAAAAAATCACTAATGAAATGCATAAAAGATTTTATAAAGGGTATTATGACACAGTCCTTCCAAATAAAATAAGATTAGGAGTTGGTGGATGTAAAAATAGTTGTCCAAAAGCTCAACTTTCGTGTATTGGAGTTATAGGCAAAAAACTAAATCAAGTGATAATAACCATTGGTGGTACATTTGGTACGAGCAAGATTATAGGTAAAGAACTTAAAGGTGTTTATACTCCAGAAGAAGCTTTAGATATAGTTGAAAGAGGTATAATTTTTTATAAAAATAATGGCATTGATGGTGAAAGATTTTTCAAAATGGTTGACAGACTTGGATTTGATACAGTACAAGATGCTATCCTTAACAAATAGCTCCTTATTTTTGACATAGTTTATTTTAATTTATAAGTAAAAATAGGATGGCAAATAACCATCCTATTTTTACTATTTTATATTAATTATTATTTTATCATCTTCTCCGGTAATAACAATTGTGCATCCACTATAAATGTCTCCTGAGATTATCTTTTTAGCAATCATTGTTTCTAAAGTATTTCCTATATATCTTTTAAGTGGTCTAGCTCCATATACAGGGTCATATCCTTCTCTAGCCATTATATCTTTTGCAGAGTCAGTAACTTCTATATTTATATTTTTATCTTTTAATCTATTTTCTAAATCTTTCATAAATATGTCTATTATACGTTTTATACCTTCTTTATCTAAAGGTTTAAACATTATAATATCATCTACTCTATTTAAGAACTCTGGTTTAAATTTATATTTCATTTCTTCCATTACAAGTTCTTTAGTTTCTTCTGTGATGTTTTCTCCAGCTTCTAGTAAATAGTGGCTTCCTATATTAGATGTCATTATTATAAGGGTATTTTTAAAATCTACTGTTTTACCTTTATTATCAGTAAGTCTTCCATCATCTAATATTTGTAAAAATAAGTTAAATACATCTTCATGAGCTTTTTCTATTTCATCAAATAAAATAACTGAGTATGGATTTCTTCTTACTGCTTCCGTAAGTTGCCCTCCTTCTTCATATCCAACATATCCTGGAGGAGGTCCTATAAGTCTAGATACTGCGTGTTTTTCCATATACTCAGACATATCTATTCTTATTATATTTTCTTCACTATCAAATAAATTACGAGCTAAAGTTTTTGCAAGTTCTGTTTTACCAACTCCTGTTGGACCTAAGAATATAAATGAACCAATTGGTTTTTTCTCATCTTTAAGACCTGCACGAGCACGGATAACTGCATTTGAAACTGCTGTAACAGCTTCATCTTGACCTATAACTCTTTTATGAAGTTCATCCTCTAATTTAAGTAACTTTTCTCGTTCTCCTTCTACTAGTTTAGTAACTGGAATACCAGTCCATTTTGCAACAATTTGAGATATTTCATTTTCAGTTACTTCTTCTTTAAGTAAAGCATTATCATAGCTATTTTGCATTTTTTCTTCATGATGTTTTATTTGTTCTTCTAATTTTGGTATAATCCCATATTTAACTTCAGCTGCTTTATTAAAATCATATTCTCTTTCATATTTCTCAACATTTCCTTTTGCTTCATCAAGTTGTGATTTTAAATCTCTTATTTCTAGTATTTGACTCTTTTCTTTCTCGTATTTAGCGGTCATCTCGTCGTTTTTCGATTTAAGTTCTGATATTTCTTTAGTTATTATATCAAGTCTTTGTCTACTTTTTTCATCATTTTCTTTAAGTAAAGCTTCTCTTTCAGTTTCAAGTGTAAATAACTTTCTTCTAACTATATCAAGTTCTGTAGGTAGAGAATCTATTTCACTTCTTATCATAGCTCCAGCTTCATCTATTAAATCTATTGCCTTGTCAGGTAAAAATCTATCCTGAATATATCTATCAGAAAGTTTTGCAGCAGCAACTATTGCGCTGTCATGAATTCTTATTCCATGATGGATTTCGAATCTTTCCTTAAGTCCACGAAGTATAGATACTGTATCAGAAACGCTAGGTTCTTCTGCTATAACAGGTTGGAAACGTCTTTCTAATGCCTTGTCTTTTTCTATATACTGTCTATATTCGTCAAATGTAGTAGCACCAATACAGTTAAGTTCTCCACGTGCAAGCATAGGTTTTATTAAATTTCCTGCATCCATAGCACCTTCTGTCTTTCCTGCACCTACTATAGTGTGAATTTCATCTATAAACAGTATTATCTTACCATCTGAACTTTGCACTTCTTTAAGTACTGCTTTTAGTCTTTCTTCAAATTCTCCTCTATACTTTGCCCCGGCAATTAAAGAACCCATATCTAAAGAAAATATTATTTTATCCTTAAGACCTTCTGGAACATCTCCTCTTATTATTCTCTCAGCTAAACCTTCAACAATGGCTGTTTTACCAACGCCTGGCTCACCTATTAAAACTGGATTATTTTTAGTTCTTCTTGATAAAATTCTTATTACTCTTCTTATTTCTTCATCTCTTCCTATTACAGGATCTAGTTTATGTTTTTTAGCAAGTTCAACTAAGTTGGTACCATAACGAGCTAAAGCCTCGTAAGTACCTTCCGGATCTTGAGTCTCGACTCTTTGACTTCCTCGAACTTGTGATAGTACATTTAAGAAATTGTTTTTATTTATATTGTATTGTTTTAATATTTTCCCGATAGATGTACTCGTTTCCATATCTATAATTGCAAGCATTACATGTTCAACACTTATGTATGCATCTTTAAATTCTTTAGATATTTCCTCGGCTTTTATTAAAACTTCATTTATTCTTCTTGTAGCGACAACTCCTTGAGAACTTATACCTTCTCCATGTATTTGAGGAAGTTTACTTAGTTCTGAGTCGATACTTGACTTTAATGATTCAACTGATATATTCATTTTTTCTAGTATATTTGGTATAAGACCATCTTCTTGATTAACAAGAGCACTAAAAAGATGAATAACATCAACTTGTTGATTATGATTTTTCACAGCGATGCTATAAGCATCATTTAAGCTTTTTTGAACTCTTACAGTCATTTTTTCTATATCCATAAAAATACCTCCCTTTAAATTATGTCCCAAGAAATAATTATTACATATATACAATATATGAACTTTTCTTGAATCTTAATATTTTTAATAATGTTTTAAACTACAATTTACACTATGAAAATATAAATTATTACATTTTTTAGTAGTTATTTTTATAATTTTGTTTTATTTTATAAAAAATTATATACCTTTAAATTATTTTGTCAATAGTAAATTTATTGTATAAATTTTGGTATTTCATCTTTAGGTATTTCACCTTCTATAGATAAGTAATAATGTCTTATCGGTTTTAGATTATTATCTAATTCATATATTAAAGGTGTCCCAGTTGGAATATTTAGATTTGCAATTCCATCACTACTCATATTGTCTAAATACTTAACTAAAGCTCTTAGTGTGTTTCCATGAGCTGATATTATAATTTTTTTATTATTTTTCAAATTAGGTACTATTAAATTATTCCATTCTTCAAGAACTCTCTTTTCTGTATCCTCTAAGTTTTCAGTAAGAGGAATTTGTTCTGTACTAAGATTAGCATATTTAACTTCATTTCCTGGATACCTTTTATCTTCTCGTGTTATTGGAGGAGGAGCTATATTTACAGATCTTCTCCAATTATACACTTGATTTTCACCATATAACTTTGCTGTTTCTTCTTTATTTAATCCTTGTAACGCTCCATAATGTCTTTCATTAAATTTCCAGCACTTATGAACTGGTATCCACATAAGATCCATTTCATGTAATACAATCCACAGAGTTCTTATAGATCTTTTAAGAACTGATGTATAAGCTATGTCAAATGTAAAGCCATGTTCTTTAAGAATTTTTCCAGCCTTTCTAGCTTCAATTAATCCATTTTCAGATAAATCTACATCACGCCATCCTGTAAATCTATTTTCTAGATTCCATAAGCTTTGACCATGCCTTATTAAAACTATTTTTTTCAATATAACATCTCCTTCCCTAATAATCTTAATGATTTTATTATGATTTGTTTGTGCAATTTATATTCAAAAAGGATTTATACAATATATATTGCATAAATCCTTTTTAAATTATATCTATTTATGACAATCATTTAATAAATATAAAAATACAGCTCCTAAAATTATGTTTACTTGACTAGATTTTCTATTTCCTGTTTTACACCAATTAGCAAAGTGCTCACAGTTATTTAAAATAATATTAAAATCTTGTGAACCTATTTTACTTTTAGCTCTTTTTACTACTTCATCCGAAGAATAGTTTTTATTTTTAACTTGTTTAACCTTATAAGTTTCTTTACCATTTAGAAATCTTTCTATATCTGTAACTCTTACATACATTTTTCTTAAGAGTAAATCATCCTGTTTACCATCATAATGTATTATACAATTATCACTTAAATATATTCCAAAATGTTTATATAAAAGATGATTTACATATATGATATCTCCATAATTTGCTTTGGGCATTCATTTTACCTCCTTGGTTAAAGAGTAAACTTAATGTATAGTATGTATTTTGAGTAAAGATTTGTCCAAATAAAAATAATTTTCAAAAATAGTAAAAGTGTGCTACAAAATATAAATATCATAGCACACTTTTATATTATCTGATTCTTGAATATATTTTAAAAGTTAATAATCCTAATGTAAATAATACCGCACATAATCCTAATATAACCCCTATAAAAGGTATATAAATTAAAAATTTGACTACACATATACCAATTATGAGTTGCAAATATACATTATAGCTTTTTAATATAAATTTCCCAATTATTATACCTACAAGGATATGAGATAAATATATTAATAGTATATATAACATTAATAACAGTAATGAAATTGGAATTCCTATTATACTTATGCAAAGCAATAAAAATAATATAGGAAAGGCTATAAATACACATAAGCCAATTAATATATACTTGCCAAAATCTAGTGATATACTTTCAATACAATTATTAAAATAATTTTTAAACAAAACAAGTAATAAAAAGCCTATAACTATTGAACTCACAAAGCTTGTTATTATAGGTATAATTCTAAATGAATAATTACTTTCCTTAACTAATACTTTTTCATAATGTGCATTTTCTAAATTATGTTTACCATAAACAGTAGCTTCATTAGGTGATTTTACACTGATTTTTCCTAATAACTTAGCATCTTCACCTATAGTTATATTTTCACACTCAACATTTAAGTAATTATTAACAGTACCATCTATAATAACATTTTTAGCTTTTATATATAGTTCATTTGCTTGACCTTGAAATTTAAAGTCTTTCGAAGCTGCATATATAGCATTACTTTTGGTATCCTTACTTATATTAATATTTTGTGCAGCAGCAGTAATATTTTTAGTATCATCAACATTAATATAAAGGTCTTGACCTGCTAATCGAATATTGCCTTTTACCTCTTTTGAATTAACAGCTATTTGCTGACCTGCAGATATAATATCTCCTCCAACTATGTTATTTAGAGATATATCCTTAGCAAATGCATAAATATCTCCATAAACTTCATCATTGTTACTTATACTATCTCTAAATAAAAATAAATTAGATGAATTGTTTTTATCTTCCGCATATACATTTAACGAAAATATAAACATAATCATTATTACCAAAATAGATATATATCTTTTTTCAAAATATCTCCCCCTTTTATTATAAATTAATATATGCTATTAGAATAAAATAGATATATTTAGATTAAATTTATTGTCTTGTATTAAATTTATATTGTTAAAATTATTAAAAATTCAATAAATATAAAAAAACATCAAGCTTTCTAAAGCTGGATAGTTTTAATTTATATATATTTTATAAATTTTAAGTAACTAATTAAACTGATTTTAATAATATAATAATAGTTATGACAATATAGGGGGTGTCTGAATGTTAGAATCTTTACTTTTAGTATGTTCATTATGTATAGATACATTTGTAGCAAGTATCGCTTATGGCACAGACAAAATAAAGATACCTTTTTCTTCAGCTATGATAATAAATATTGTTTGTTCTTTATTCTTAGCTTTTTCTTTGTTTTTGGGGTCTATATTTAAAGATTTTTTAAATCCAAGTGTCGCTACTTCAGTAAGCTTTTGTCTTTTATTTTTGCTTGGTGTTTATAGATTATTTGAATCTTTTTTTAAAAAATATATTCAAAAATATTCAAATATTGGGGTTCCACTAACTTTTAAAGTATTTGACTTTAAATTTGTACTTGAGATTTATGCTGATGAAATAAAAGCAGATTATGATAAGTCTAAAGTTCTAAATTGTAAGGAGGCATTTTACTTAGCAGTTGCCTTATCACTTGATAGTTTAGCAGTTGGTTTCGGTAGCAGTCTTGGAAGTGTTAACTATGTTGAGGTTGTAATTTTATCTTTAGTTATAGGTTTATGTGCCTTATTACTTGGTAGCTATTTAGGTTCAAAATTTGCACAAAAAGCTAACGTAAATTTATCTTGGCTATCCGGTGCTATACTTATATTATTAGCTATTATAAGAGTAGTGTAAATAACTTAAGTTATGCATGTATAATAAAGAAAGTCTAGGAAAATATCCTAGACTTTTTATAATATATAGTTATACTTCATATCCAATCATTAAAAGTATGTCTTCTAATTTCTCTATATTTTCCTTATTACAACTTTCATGAAGATGTATGCATTTTTTTAAACTACTCTGATCATTTAATAGTTTATTTGCAAAAGACATACATGTAGCTTCACCACACTTTTTGCAATTTAATTTTGGTAACAGCTTATATAGCTCTATTGGGCTTGGAAGTTTATTCATTTCATATGATGGTTCTATATAATCTTTATCATTATATATTTTATTAATCATATTTTTAAGATAATCCATCATTTCATAAGCATCCGTTTCATTTATTAGCTTAGTTATTGTTAAGCTTTCTTTAAATATAGTTATTATTTTACCTTCATAAGTAAATGTTACATTTTGAGCTTTATTATTATATAAACATGATTTAATATAAGAATTTATATATGGAAATAACTCGGAAATTTCCCTTGATAAATCTGCTTTTATCCTAATTCTTGATGTATGTGTTGTACAAGGTTGTATGAATCTCAAGTCTATGGATTCTAAGTACATATTGTCCCCCCTTAATGTGTTAATTCTTAGAAATCTCTTTTAACGCTTTGATAAGTGTGTCTATTTCGTCTTTTTCATTGAAGTATCCGATTCCTATTCTAATAGTTCCCCTAGACTTTGTTCCTATTAGCTCATGAGCATTTGGTGAACAGTGAAGTCCTGATCTTACCATAATACTATATTTAGTATCCAATTCATAAGCTACTTCTTCAGGGATTTTATCTTTTATATTAAAAGATATTACACCTATTATTTTTTCACTATCTTTAGGTCCGTAAATTTCGATGTTATCTATATTATTAAGGTTTTTTAGTGTATACTCTATAAGTTCTTTTTCTTTATTATGTATATTTTTAATTCCTTCTTTATTTATAAATTTTATAGCTTCTCCAAGTCCAACTAGCCCACTTACATTTAAAGTTCCAGTTTCTAATTTATTTGGATAATAATTAGGTTGATATTCGTAGGCTGAGTCTCCACCTGTTCCACCTGATTTTAAAGGATTTATATTACCATCCCAGTTTATAATTAATCCACCGGTCCCCATTGGTCCAAGTAGACATTTATGACCTGTAAATGCTAATAAATCTATATTATCATTTTGAATATCTATAGGATAAGCTCCTGCTGTTTGAGCTGTATCTACTAAAAAAGGTATTTTATATTTTCTTGCCACGTTTCCTATTTCTTTTATCGGTTGGAGAGTTCCAAGTACATTAGATGCATGATTAAATATTATTAATTTTGTATTTTCTTGTATAGCATTTTCTATATCTTCAGGATTAGATAATCCTTCTTTATTAGCTTTAACCTTACTTATACTTATATTTCTATCTCTTTCTAATGTTTTTAAACATCTCCATACTGCATTATGTTCTAATGAACTTGTTATAACATGATCACCTTCATTTAAAATGCCCTTTATTGCAAGATTTAGCGACTCTGTAATGTTAGATGTAAATATTACATTTTTAGGATTATCAAAATTAAATAAAGATGCTATTGATTTTCTAGTCTCATAAATTAATCTATCTGATTGAATGGCTTTTTTATAAGAACCTCTACCTGATGTAGTTCCATTATTTATCATAAATTCATAAATTGATTTTGGAACACTCTCAGGTTTTATCATAGACGTAGCAGCGTTATCTAAATATATTTGCATAAAAATTCCCCCTATACCCCTATAAATCATATATTATAAATATTTAAATTTAATTTCATTTTCCAATACTTAATTTAATTATAGCATATTAAAACTTCTTAATGTATTTTACAGAATAAAAAGGTTGTCTATTATAACTATACTTATTTTATTTTCTTTAAATTCATATTAATATATTTAAAGTTTTTGAAATAGTTAACATATAGATATCTTTCATATTTTTCTATATATTAAATAAAGATTTAAAGTAAATAATATATAAGGTTAAAGATTTATATATTATTACAAAGAGAAAGAAGGATTTATTATGTCTAATATAAATGGTGTTGTTAAATGGTATAATCCTAAAAAAGGATATGGATTTATATGTGCAGATAATGGTGAAGATGTTTTTATTCATTATTCTAACATAAATGAAAATAATAATAAAAATTTAAATGAAGGCGAAGAAGTTAACTTTGAAATGGTATCAGCAGATAGAGGACTTTGTGCTTTTAATGTTAAGAGAGTTTGACAAAAATAAAAGGTATTAAAATACCTTTTATTTTTGTAGTGATTATCTCTACTAGGAGTTTATAGAGTAGCTATACTACTTTAACCTTTAATATATTTTACATATAATATATTAAAGGAATTTATAAAAATTCTATGTGAAATTTAATTCTTTTATAGGAACTACATTTTACAAATTTCAAATACTATTTTATAATTTGTAATATACATAAAACTATATAATTTAAGTTATATAGTAAGAAAGGATAGTAATATGAATAAAAAAACAGCTATAGTCACAGGTTCTTCTCGTGGTATAGGACGTGCAATTGCAATTTTATTTGCAGAATCTGGGTATAATGTAGTAATAAATTATAGTAAGTCTGAAAAAGAAGCTATGGAACTTTATACTGATTTAAAAAATAAAGGTCTATATGTTAAATTATTTAAAGCAGATGTATCTAAAAAACATGAAGTGAACTTACTAGTAAACTATTGCATTGGTGAATTTGGTCGCATTGATGTTTTAGTTAATAATGCAGGAATAAGTCAAGACAAATTATTCACTGATATAACTGATGAAGACTGGACAAATATGATGAATATTAACTTAAATGGTGTTTTTTATTGTACTCAAAAAGCGCTTCAGTACATGATACCTGAAATGAGCGGTAAAATAATAAATATTTCTTCAATATGGGGAATGGTGGGTGGATCTTATGAGGTTCATTATTCAACTTCAAAAGCTGCAATAATTGGTATGACAAAAGCTCTTGCTAAAGAACTTGGCCCTTCTAACATTCAAGTTAATTGTATAGCTCCAGGAGTTATACAAACTGATATGATAAACAATGTTAGCGATGAAATTTTAGACGTACTAAAAGATGAAACTCCTTTAATGAGACTTGGTACTCCTGAAGATATTGCAAACGTAGCTCTTTTCTTAGCTGATGATAAATCTAACTTTATAACAGGTCAGATAATTAGTCCAAATGGTGGATTTGTAATTTAAAATTAAAAGCTTATAAATAGTTAAAACTATTTATAAGCTTTTAATTTTATTAATTATAAATATAATTTTTTATATGTTTTAAGAAAATCATTTGCTAAGCTA
>NZ_JAFFPK010000132.1 GCF_017590215.1 Clostridium sp. CCUG 7971 | reverse complement strand
TTTTTACAAAAATCTTTTAATACCAATAAGTATAAGATATATTAGCCCTGAAATACCAGCTAGAACTATAAAATCATCAAATATTTTGGTCCTCATTAATAATCTCCAATCTATTTATATAATAGCTTATTAAGAATAATATTTAATATATAGTAACTAATAAACTAATTTTATTAGTTACTATATAGTTAAATTATAGCAAAAAATGTTAAAAAAGTATTATTTATATATTAATATTATTATATAGATTTAATTAATAGAGAGAAATTAAAGATTAAAAAAGACAGGGTCCGTTGCCTGTCTTTTAGTAAGGATATAAAATATAAAATTAGGATAAAATTTGAATAAAAACATTAATGAGTATACTTTAATTATATCCAGCATTCACAATCTTATACATTTATTATAAAAAATATATGAATAAAATTATTGACAACAAAAATAATAGTGTATATAATAAATTCAACAACTGATT
This sequence comes from Clostridium sp. CCUG 7971, assembly GCF_017590215.1. Classification (GTDB taxonomy): domain Bacteria; phylum Bacillota; class Clostridia; order Peptostreptococcales; family Peptostreptococcaceae; genus Faecalimicrobium. The sequence goes on along the minus strand of NZ_JAFFPK010000132.1, from coordinate 20,411 downwards.
TAATTAAATTAAATTTATATAAATCATTGAATGGAGAAAATAAATGAGTAAATATGATAAAATAAAATTAGAAAACCAGATATGTTTTTCATTATATGCAGCATCAAGAGAGGTTATAAAACTGTATAAACCATTACTTGATAAACATAATTTAACATATACACAATATGTAGCCATGCTTGTAATGTGGGAAGAAGAAAAAATTATATTTAAAGAATTAGGTAAGAGACTACACCTAGATTCTGGAACTCTTACTCCAGTAGTAAAAAAATTAGAATCTATGGGTTTAATTACTAAATATAGAAATAAAGAAGATGATAGAGTAGTTACAGTAGAAATAACTGAAAAAGGCAAATTACTAAAAGAAGATATACTTGAAGTTCCAGAAAAATTATACTGTAATTTCAATGGAGATAAAGAAAACCTTAAAAAATTAAAAGCATACTTAGATGAATTCTTAATTGAATTAGATTAGTAAATAGGGTTAAATTCTATACAGAATTTGACTTTATATTTTAAATAAATTAATTGAACTAAATTAAATTTAAATAAATTAAAAATGGAGAGGAATAACTAATATGAAATTTTATGATTTTAAAGCTAAAAAAATGAACAAGCAAGAAATAAGTATGGATAATTACAAAGGGAAGGTGATTTTGGTTGTAAATACTGCAAGTAAATGTGGACTAACTCCTCAATTTAAAGATTTAGAAGCATTATATCAAGAGTATAAAGATAAAGGGCTTGAAATATTAGGGTTCCCTTGTAACCAATTTGCTAAACAAGATTCAGGTAGTAATGAAGAAATACATGAATTTTGCCAATTAAACTATGGAGTTACATTTACTATGTTTGAAAAAATAGATGTAAACGGAAAAGATGCACACCCATTATATAAATATTTAAAAAGCCAGGCAAAATCATTACTTGGTAAAGAGATAAAGTGGAACTTCACTAAATTTTTAATAGATTCTAATGGAAATGTAATAAAAAGATATGCACCTACAGTATCACCATTAAAGATTAAAAGTGATATAGAAAATTTATTAAGATAAATAAACATAAGGCTACAAGGAGGAAAATATATGAGTGAAATGTATGATATTGCAATAATAGGTAGTGGAGTAGCGGGAATATCTGCTGCATTAAATGCAAGTATTAGAAATAAGAAATTTATAATTTTTGGTAGTAAAGATATAAGTAATAAGTTAGTAAAAGCTCATAAAGTTAATAATTATTTAGGTTTTTATGGTAAAAGTGGAGCAGAAATAAAAGATGAGTTTGTTAATCACTTAGAATCTATGAATATAGAAATAACAGAAGAAAAGATAAATAGTATATATTCAATGGGTGAGTACTTTTCACTTATGGGAAATGAAAATAACTATGAAGCTAGTTCTATAATATTAGCAACAGGTGTGAATTTTGGAAGACCATTTAAAGGAGAAGAAGAATTTTTAGGAAAAGGTGTAGGATATTGTGCAACTTGTGATGCTCCTTTATATAAAAATAAGGTAGTTACAATAATTTCTTACAACAAACATGAAGAGGCTGAAGCGAATTTTATAGCTACTATTGCTTCAAGGGTTTACTATATCCCTATGTACAAAGAGGATGTAGAAGTTGATGATTCAATTGAAGTTATAAAAGATATTCCAGTAGAAATATCAGGCCATGGATTAGCAAATAAATTAATATTAAAAAATAGTGAAATAGAAACAGATGGGATATTTATATTAAGGGATAGTATTTCACCAGGACAACTAGTACCAGGGTTACAACTAGATGGAAATCATGTAGAGGTAGATAGATTAATGAAAACAAACTTAAAAGGTTGTTTTGCAGCAGGAGATATAGTTGGAGCTCCTTATCAATATATAAAAGCAGCTGGAGAAGGAAATATAGCTGCACTTTCAGCAGTATCATATTTAGATGAACAAAAAAGAAAAAGAGCATAGGAGGAGATTTTCCTTGTAACCAATGTTTTGAATAAGCACCACAAGAAAAAGAAGATAAATCATCAATAGGTTTATATGATAAATTTACCCCCTTAAAGTAGACACAAGTAAAAAATACTTGTACAATACTAATTTAAGGGGTTATTTATTTTACTTTTATTTATATAGATTAGATAATAAAATATATGGTATAAGATAAATGTATTTGATATAAATAATATATAAGAGAAAATGCAAATCAGTGGGGGATAATATGTTTTATAATATTTCAAATAAAAAAGTTTATGAGCTTGTAATAGAACAAATACAAGATAAGATATTAAGGGGAGAATTAAAAAAGGGGGACAAGCTACCATCAGAAAGAGAATTATCAGAGAGTATGAGTGTAAGTAGAACATCAATAAGAGAAGCTATAAGAGTTTTAGAAACTATGGGAGTAATTGAAAGTAAACAAGGGGAAGGCAACTTTATATGCAATAGCATAGAAAAATCACTAATAGAGCCACTATCTATGGGATTTAAATTAAATGAAGGTACGTGGCAAGATATATTAGAGTTAAGAGAAGTTTTAGAATTACAAACAGTGGTAATAGCAGCAGAAAAAGCAACAAAAGATGATTGTAATGAATTAAGAGAAATAATAGATCAGATGCAAAAGGAAAATGATAAGTTAAATTTTAATAGTAAAAAGATAGTTCAACTTGACCAAAAATTTCACAATAAAATAGCATCTATAAGTAAAAATTATTTAATTGAAAGCGTATTCATGACATCATCTAGACTTTTTGAAACTTTTATAGAGGATGCAAGAGAAAGAATTATATACAATTATAGAGATGAAAAGACGCTATTTGAAAGTCATAAAATGATATATGAAGGGATAAAACAAAAAAATCCTAATTTAGCATATACAGAAATGAAAAGACACATGTCAATTATTAGAGAAAGTTATTTAGTGAAATAATTCGATTGAAAATGTTAAATTTCAAACAATCATTGAAAAAAACATCACTATCTTATACTATTAAAGCATAAGTGGTAATACCACTGACCATCATTCAAGTGACCGTCACAAAATAATATTTAGGAGGAAACTTGATGAACGATTATATGTTATTTTTAATAGCTATAATACCAATTATATGGTTGATTGTGTCATTGGGAGTATTAAAATTACCAGCACATAAAACTTGTCTTTTCACAGGAATACTTACATTTATTATAGCTATGGCATTTTGGAAAATGCCCTTTATAGATGCAATTACAGCATCTATTGAAGGTGTATTAGTTGCACTATGGCCTATACTTTTAGTTATAGTAGCAGCTTTATTTACTTACAACTTAGCTGTTGAAACAAAAACAATGGATACTATGAAACAAATGCTATCTAGTATAACAACAGACGAGAGAATACAAGTACTTATACTAGCTTGGGGATTTGGAGGTTTCCTAGAAGCAGTTGCAGGATATGGTACAGCAGTTGCAATACCAGCCAGTATACTTGCATCATTAGGATTTAACCCAATATTTGCAGCTATAATATGTCTTATAGCCAACACAGTTCCAACTGCATTTGGAGCAATAGGTATTCCAGTAAGTACATTAGCAACAGTAACTGGATTAGATGTAATGAAATTAAGTTATATGACAGCAATTCAATTAGCACCATTCATAATATTAATACCTTTTGTATTAGTAATTCTTACTAAAAAAAGTTTCAAAGCATTAAAAGGAGTATTTTTAATAACTTTAGCATCAGGGGTGGCCTTTGCCATACCACAAATATTTATAGCAAAATATTTAGGAGCTGAATTACCTGCACTTGTAGGAAGTTTGTGCAGTATGTTAGTCACAATACTTATGGCAAAAGCAATGAAAAAGAATGAATCTAAAACAAGAGATGATGATGCTTCTGGAAATGTAGCAATAAAGTCTAGTGTAACTTTAAAGGAAGGGGTACTAGCATGGCTTCCATACATATTACTATGTATCTTGATATTAGCAGCAAGCCCATTATTCCCATCAATAAACGAGTTTTTATCTAAATTTACAAGTGAATTTAAAATATATACAGGAGAAGGATCAACAACAACTAAATTTGCGTGGTTAAATACACCAGGAATGGTAATTATAGTTGCTACGTTCTTAGGAGGATTAATACAAAAAGTAAAAGTTTCTACTATGGTAGATGTATTAATAAGAACAGTAAAACAATTATCTAAATCATTTGTAACTATAACATCAATAGTTGCAATATCAAAAATTATGTCATATAGCGGTATGACAGGATCAATTTCATTTGGACTTAGTGCAATAACTGGGTCTTTCTATCCGATAATATCACCACTTTTAGGTTCAATTGGAACCTTTGTAACAGGAAGTGACACATCAGCAAATATTTTATTTGGTGGGCTACAAGCTCAATCTGCAACAGCTCTAGGAATAGACCCATATTGGATAGCAGCAGCAAATACAGCAGGTGCAACAGCTGGGAAAATGATATCACCACAAAGTATAGCAATTGCAACATCAGCAACAGGATTAATAGGAAAAGAAGGAAAAATACTTAACTCAACATTAAAATTCTGCTTAGCTTATGTAATAGTACTAGGCATTATGGTTTATTTTGGAAGTTATATAGGTATTTAATTAAATATTAGGGGGGATAAAATGCCTACTTTAAAAGTACCATACTCAAAAGAAGGAATGACTTTAAATATTCCAGACGAAAACTTTATCAAATTACTCACATCTAAGGCACACGACTATAAAGTTAGTGAAACTCAAGAAGAAATAGTTGAAAAATCATTAGACAACCCAATTGGATCACAGAAGCTAGAAGAATTAGCAAAAAATAAGGAAAACATAGTAATAATAACAAGTGATCATACAAGACCAGTACCTAGTAGGGTGACAATGCCGATAATATTAAGAAGAATAAGAGAAGTAAATAAGAATGCAAATATTAAAATATTAGTTGCGACAGGCTTTCATAGAGAAAGTACAAGAGAAGAACTAATATATAAAATGGGTGAAGAAATAGTAAATAATGAAGAGATAGTAATGCATATATCAACAGATGATTCTCAAATGGTAAAAATGGGAGTATTACCATCTGGTGGAGATTTATATTTAAATAAATTAGTTAAAGAAGCAGACTTACTAATAGCAGAAGGATTTATTGAACCTCATTTCTTTGCAGGATTCTCTGGAGGTAGAAAAAGTATACTTCCAGGAATTGCATCAGCTAAAACTATAATGTATAACCATTGTAGCGATTTTATAGATAGTGAAAATGCAAGAACAGGTACACTTAACAAAAATCCTATACATGAAGATATGGTATATGCAGCTAAAGCATCTAATCTAGCATTTATATTAAATGTTGTAATAGATCAAGATAAAAAGGTTATAGCATCCTTTGCTGGAGATGTAGAAAAGGCACATAAAGAGGGATGCGAATTTGTAACTGAATTATCTAGAGTTAAACCTCATAAAGCTGACATAGTTGTCAGTACTAATGGTGGATATCCACTAGACCAAAATATATATCAATCAGTAAAAGGAATGACAGCAGCGGAGGCAACTTGTAATGAAGGTGGAGTAATAATTATGGTATCTGCATGCAATGATGGGCATGGAGGTCAATCTTTCTATGATAATATAGCAAATGCTAAATCTCCAACTGAAGTATTAAAAAGAGTTAGACAGGTAAGTAGAGCACAAACTGCTCCAGATCAATGGGAATTTCAAATACTTGCCAGAATACTAGAAAAACACACAGTAATAATGGTTACAGATAAGTGTGACAAAAATATGATAGAAAGTATGCATATGAAGCATACATCAAACTTTGATGATGCTTTAAATATAGCCTTTGATATAAAAGGTAAAGATTCAAAAGTTGTAGTTATTCCTGATGGAGTATCTGTAATTGTTAAGTAGATAAGGGGGATAAAAGATGGAAATTTTAACATGTATCAAACAAGTTCCAGGAACTACTGAAGTTGAAGTTGATGAAAAAACAGGGGTACTTAAAAGAGATGGTATAGATTCTAAAATGAATCCATACGATTTATATGCACTAGAAACAGCCCTTAAAATAAAAGAGGAAAAAGGTGCAACTTTAAAAGTATTAACTATGGGACCACCACAAGCAAAGCAAATAATAGAAGAAGGTTTTATGATGGGTGTTGATGAAGGAGCTATACTTAGTGATAGAAAATTTGCAGGTGCAGATGTACTTGCAACATCATATACACTATCTCAAGGAATAAAAAAGGTAGGAAGTCCAGACTTAATAATATGTGGAAAGCAAACAACTGATGGAGATACTGCTCAAGTTGGACCAGAAATAGCAGAATTTTTAAATATAGCTCATATCACAAATGTAACTAAAATAATCGAAGTAAAAGAAAATAGTATAGTTGTAGAGGCGGATATGCCAAACACATTAGAAGAGTGTGAGGTTAATTACCCTTGCCTTATAACTGTTGAAAAAGGAATATTCCAACCAAGATTACCTTCATTTAAATTAAAATTAGACACTAAAGATAGAGAGATACCTATGTATAGTTTAAGTGATTTTGAAGATAAAGATGAAAATAACTATGGACTTAATGGCTCTCCAACACAAGTATTAAAAATTTTCCCTCCAACTTCTAATAATGAAAAAGAAGTTTTAAGAGGAAATAGTGATGAAATAAGTGATAAGTTAGCAGATAAACTTAAGGAGTTAAAGTTAATATAGGGGGATGATTTAAAGTGGCTAAAATAATAATAAATCAAGAAAAAATAGAGAATGTTGATGAAGTAATTAAACTATGTCCTTTTAATGCGATAGAGCTTATAAATGATAAGGTAGAAATAAATGCAGCTTGTAAAATGTGTAAGATGTGTGTTAAAAAAGGACCTAAAGGGGCATTTGAATTTGTTGAAAGTTTAAAGGTAGAAATAGATAAAGACAAGTGGAAAGGTATAGCTGTATATGTAGATCACCATGAAGGAGATATACATCCTGTAACTTATGAACTTATAGGTAAAGCTCGTGAAATGGCTGAGAAAGTAAATCATCCAGTATACTGTGTATTTGTAGGAAAAAATATAAAAGATAAATGTGAAAAATTAATATCTTATGGTGTAGATAAAGTATTCGTATATGATGAGGAAGAATTTGAACACTTTAGAATAGAACCATATTCTAGTGCTATTGAAGATTTTATAGAGAATGTAAAACCAACAATAATGCTAGTAGGAGGAACTACATTAGGAAGATCATTAGCACCAAGACTTGCTGCAAGATTTAAAACCGGTCTTACAGCTGACTGTACAATATTAGATATACAAGAAAATACAGACTTAGATCAAATTAGACCTGCTTTTGGTGGAAATATAATGGCTCATATTCATACACCAAATAATAGACCTCAATTTGCAACAGTAAGATATAAAATATTCTCTGCACCAGATGAAGTAGAAAATCCAACTGGAAAAATTATTTTATGTAACATCGGTAAAGAAAAATTAAACTCAAATATAAAAGTATTAAGCACTAAACCTAAAACTAAAGAAGTTGGTCTTGAAGATGCAGAAGTTATTGTTGTTGGAAGTAGAGCTATAAAAAAACAAGAAGATATGGAAATGATTTATAAATTAGCAGATGTATTAGGTGCACAAGTTGCAGGAACAAGACCCTTAGTAGAATCTGGATGGATAGATGCAAAGAAACAAATAGGACTTAGTGGTAGAACGGTAAAACCAAAACTTATAATAACTTGTGGTGTATCTGGAGCTGTTCAATTTGTTGCCGGAATGCAAGGTTCAGACTACATAGTAGCTATAAATAAAGATGAAAAAGCTCCTATATTTGATGTTTCTCACTTAGCATTAATAGGTGATATTTATGAAATAGTTCCTAAGTTAATAGAAAAAATAGAGAAAAAACAATTAGACTTAGCATTATCAGTGGAAGAATAGGGGGATTAGCTATGTATAAAAAAATTGATAAAAATGATATAGATTTTCTTATAGATGTTTGTGGGAAAGATGAAGTTTTTGTAGGTGAAGGGATAAGTGAAGACTTTTCTCATGATGAGTTAGGTGGAGTTGAAAAATATCCAGAAGTACTTATAAATGTATATGAAACACAACAAGTATCTAAAATAATGAAGTATGCCTATGAAAATAACATACCAGTAACACCTAGAGGACAAGGAACAGGATTAGTTGGAGCAGCAGTAGCAATTCATGGTGGTATTATGATTAATTTAAGTAAGATGAATAAAATATTAGAACTTGATGAGGAAAACTTAACATTAACAGTAGAACCAGGTGTACTACTTATGACTATAGGTCAATATGTTCAGGAAAAAGACTTATTTTACCCACCAGATCCAGGTGAAAAAAGTGCTACAATAGGTGGAAATATAAATACAAATGCAGGTGGAATGAGAGCAGTTAAGTACGGAGTGACTAGAGATTATGTAAGAGGATTAGAAGCTGTTCTTCCAAATGGAGAAATAATTAATATAGGTGGAAAAGTTGTTAAAAATAGTTCTGGATATAGTATAAAAGATTTAATAGTAGGTTCAGAAGGAACGCTAGCAATAGTAACAAAGGCTATACTAAGATTACTACCACTTCCTAAAAAGGATATAAGTTTATTAGTACCTTTTAAAGACTTAGCAACAGCAATAGATACAGTACCTAAAATAATAAAATCAAAATCTATACCAACAGCAATAGAGTTTATGGAAAGAGAAGTAATACTTGCTGCAGAAGAATTTTTAGGAAAGAAATTCCCAGATAATAGTTCAGATGCATATTTATTACTAAAATTTGATGGAAATAGCAAAGAAGACATAGAAAAAGAATATGAGAATGTTGCTCATCTATGTTTGGAAAACGGAGCATATGATGTATTTATATCTGATACACAAGAAAGAAATGAATCTATATGGTCTGCTAGAGGAGCATTCTTAGAAGCCATAAAAGCATCTACAACAGAAATAGACGAGTGCGATGTTGTAGTTCCTAGAGATAAAGTTGCTGATTTTATAAGATATACTAATGAATTACAAAAAGAATTAAATGTAAGAATAAAAAGCTTTGGGCATGCAGGAGATGGAAACCTTCATGTGTATACATTAAGAGATGATATGGATGATAAAACATGGGAATTAAAATTAAAAGAAAGTTTTGACTGTATGTATAAGAAAGCAAGAGAATTAAGAGGGCAAGTTTCAGGAGAACATGGAATAGGATATGCTAAAAAAGGATATTTACACGAATCTCAAAGTGAAGCATATATGGATATTATAAGAAATATAAAAATGGCATTTGACCATAAGAATATATTAAATCCAGGAAAAATATACTAAAAATATAAAAAGCTATACTTGTTGAAATTTCAATAAGTATAGCTTTTTATATTTAAGGAAATTTTTTATTAATCTAATATTTTATTTATAAAATCTATAAACTCATCAGAATTATCACTTAGTATATTTGAAAACACTATATTTTCAAAATTACCTCTAATAGTTATATACTCTTTTAGTAAAACTTTCTTTTTTTCAATTGAAGAAATATCTTCATAATTAATAACTTCGATTAAATTAGTATCTCCTAAGTTATAAGCATAAAATATAAGTCTTTTATTAGTAGATGTAAGTATACCAGGTCTATATACATCTGTTCGTAAAACTGTTTTTATAGAACATCTTAATGATAATAATATTTCTTCATCTTCATCTAATATATTAACAATTTCGTTAATTATTTTATCCATTTTAAATCCCCCTTAAAGATTAATCTCTAATAACCTTTTAAATATAGTATAGATTATGTAGTAATATTTGTAAATTAACGTATGGTAAGTTTTCAAACTAATAATTATTGTTGTTGTATATTTTAAAGTGTAGTACCATCATAAATATAAAATAATTTTAAGCTTAAATATATAAAGGGGGAAATTATTTGAATAGAAAAATGTATATATCTAATAATGATTCAGTATTTGCTGGTGTCTGTGGTGGAGTATCTGAATTTTTTGGATTTAAGTCATCAACTCTTAGAATAATATTTGTGTTATTCACAGTATTTGGAAATATAACTATGGGAATAATGCTATATGTAGCTTTAATTTTTCTTATGCCTAATCAAGCGAATTATTAACTATAAAACAATGTAGTGATATATATTAAAAATTTTAAACTATTATCATACTTAATAATAAATAAAACTATGTTATATCATCAAGAAATAGATGATATAACATAGTTTTTAAACTCTTTTGCTACGAAGGACATAGATGAATTTTTAAGCCATCCCATATAAATGACTCTGTCTTTTATCTTTTCTTTGATTTTTACAATAGAAAGAGTATTAGTATTAATAAATGGAGTGTTAGGAACTATAGAAATACCAGAACCAGCAGCCACTAAACCTTCAATCATACTAGCTTCACTTGGATGTATAGATATCTTAGGAATATATCCTAAAAATTCTGAGTAAGAAATCATTTTATCCTTACTTGATTCACAAAATACAATAAAAGACTCATCTTTTAAATCCTTTAAAGAAACCTCATCTTTATTAGATAAACTATGACTCTTAGGAACAATTAAAACATATTCCTCTCTTTTTATAGGTATTGATTCAATTTCAGGATAATTATCAAACTTATCTATATTTTGATAAAATCCTAAATCTATTTTCCCTGTCTTTAAATCACTTACTATATTACATATAGATTGATGGCTAAATTTAAATTTAGTATCAGGATAAGTATTTAAGAATTCACTAATTAAAAGTGGCATAAAATACGTTCCAACACTAGATGTAGATGAAATAGAAATAGTTTCTGTACTAGGATTAGTCATGTCTTGTAGTTTTTGAATTCCTTTTTCAATCTCAGACAGTGCTATATTTGTATGAGATAAAAATATTTTTCCATATGCAGTTAATTTTATATTCCGTCCGCTTTTTTCAAATAAAGGAACTTTTTAGTTCTTCTTCTAATTTTGATATTGATTTACTTAAAGCCGGTTGAGTTACTGAAAGCAAGTTTGAAGCTGTTGTAAAGTTTTCAGTTTCAGCTATTGTTTTAAAATATTCTAGCTGTTGTAGATTCATTTTTATACTCCTTATTATTGTAGTTAATATATGAATAAAAGTTATACTTATATGAAAAATAGACATTAGACATATATAAATTTATAGTGATATAATCTCAATAAATGATTAAAAAATAAATTAATTGTACTAATATAATTACATAAATTATAAATATTATTTATAGTTATGTCAAAGATAGGGGGAAATAAATATTATGATGAAAGTAGATAAAGATAAATGTATAGGTTGTGGATTATGTGTGAATGACTGTTTCTTAAAAGATATAGAGCTTGTAGATAAAAAGGCTAATATTAAAAATGTAACTTGTATTAAATGTGGTCACTGTATAGCGGTCTGTCCGAAGGATGCAGTAACAACTGATGAGTACAATATGGAAGATGTTAAGGATTATAATAAAGAAGAATTTGATATAGATGCGAATAATTTATTAAACTTTATAAAGTTTAGAAGAACTATAAGGCAATTTAAAAATAAAGATGTAGAAGTAGATAAGCTGTCAAAGATTATAGAAGCAGGAAGATTTACTCAAACAGGAAGTAATAGTCAAAATGTATCTTATATAGTAGTAAGAGATAATATAGATGAATTAAAGTCAATGACATTAGAAAGATTAAGCCAAATGGGAAAGCACATACTTTCTAATTTAAATCCACAGACAATGCCTATTAAGAAATACGCAGATATGTGGGTTAATATGTATGATGCCTACAAAGAAGATAAAGTAAAAGGAGATAGCTTATTCTTTAATGCTCCTGTTGTAATACTTGTTGTATCTGATTCACCAGTAAATGGTGCCTTAGCTTCTTCGAATATGGAGCTTATGACTAATGCATTAGGTCTTGGAACATTCTTCAGTGGATTCTTTGTAAGAGCAGCTCAAGGCAATAAAAAAATAATGGATTATCTAGGGTTAGAAGAAGGAAAAGAAGTAGTTACTTGTATGGTAATCGGATATCCTGATATAAAATATTCAAGAACTGTACCTAGAAAGGATGCTCAAATATCTTGGAGATAATTAATAAAAGCTTTAATTTATAATATAAAAAGTAAGTAGTCATATTGGCTACTTACTTTTTATATAAATTTATATTAAATTATTAATAATTTAAGTCATAGACATTAGTCTAATAACTCTGATTTAATTACATATTTGCTATTAGGAAGATACATTATTCTATATGTTTTATCTTCGTTAATTTTATTGAATTTAGGATTATAATAATAGTCATTATTCTCCAATTTAAATGAGGGGGTTGTACCTTTGGTACTTCTATATACAACTATACATTTTCCGATTATAGTTTCATAATCTTTATTGATATAGTAAGTAATATCTTGAAAACGTGGTTTTAGGACATGGTTGTATGAAAAAATTGTCCATATCAGTAGAGGAATACAAAATATTAAAAATACATATCTTTTTTTATTTTTTTCTTTAAGTAAAAATATTATCAATACAGCTATCCAGAAAAATGTAAAAAATATATGAAATATTGTGTCTATAATAAAATCCATTTTTTAAATCCTTTCATCTTTAATACAATAGATAAATACATACATAGGTAATATCTATAAACTATAATATATAGAAGAGAACTTCTATATGGTTATATTATAGCACTATTTATAAATAGGACGTAGATAAACATTTTCAAGTAATAAATTACAATATTTCCCAATATCAAATATTATATTATAAGCTTATTTTAATTTTAAAAATGTTGTAATATATAAGTAGGCAAATTCTATAATGGGGGATAGATATGAGTTTACAAAGGGGAGAAAATAAGGGGAATTTTTATCAAATACCAATATGCTTTAACTGTTTAAAGCCGGTTAACTTGAAAATTAGCATATCAAGTAAAGTTAAAGAAAATTACAGATATATAATTTGTGATTGTGGACAAATAATGAAAGTTGTAAAAATCAATGATGAAGAAAATTTAGCAAGAATAAAAAGAAATGGTAAAGAAGTAAAAGAAGCATATGAATTATTTTTTGAAAAAGAATATAATGATAAAATAATTAATTATGAAAAGAAAACATTAATGGATTTTGTAAAAGAAAAAAAGGAACTAATAGAATGTAGAAAAAAAGAAAAGAGAAAATGCAAATTAAAAATAATAAGATAAATATAAAAATCAGTGATAAATAAATCACTGGATTTTTATGTTTGTAAAAGTAATTTATAACCAATTAAATGTAATATATATTTCATGTTACTTAATTAATATATTATCCAAAATTTAGAATTGAGTCTAATTTTCATAAATATGGTAAAATATTTTATAATAAGATTATTTAGATAAAACTTATAAGAAGGGAGAGAAATATGAAGAAAAAATATTTATTATGCATAGTATCTATTATGGTAATAGCAATGTCATTTGTATTAATTAGGGAAAAAACACTAAAAAAGAATCTAGAAATAGTTACAAAGGCTTACGAAAAATTAATTGAATCAAGGGGAGAGGTAGAGTTCGTTAAAGTTACAAAAGATGATGGTTCTTATGAAGAGTACTACAAAGACTCAGAAACAGAAGTAGAGCAAAGAGACGAATACAATAAAAATAATGAACTACAAGCTAGGGAAATATTTTATAAAAATGAAGGGAAAATAGTTAGCATATGTAATGAAAATGGCAAATTTGAGGGTAGTACAACTATACTTTCACCTCAAATAGCAAGAGAAAATAAAAATCTAGAAAAGATATCTTTAATGGAGAATATGTCAAATCAGTATACAACAAAATACTTAAAGGATAAATTTAAAAAAGTTAAGAATGAAGATAGTTCGGTTGCAGAATATAATAGCAAAACAGCTAAAATATATATAGACAAAAATAATGATGCTATATTTAAGGTAGAAAGTATTCATCCAAGCGGTAAAAGCGAGATAATAGAGTATTCAAAATTAAAAAAAGGTGAAAAGGATTTATTTAGGATAGATGCAAAGAATAACTCAAATATAGATCTTAGTAATGTAAAACTTAAAGAGTATATACAAGAAGATATTGATTACAAAAATGCAAAAGGATAAAACGTAGATATGGAAAAATTTTTATTATATATAGCTAAATAGGTTATTATATTAATAAATAAAATTGGGGGGGATAAGAGTATTGAATAGTAATTCAAAAAAAATCATAATGGCAATATTAATAATCATATTAGGTTTAATAGTTGCACAAATAAGATCAAACATATACAAAAAAATAAATAATAGCCAAGAAGACATATATATTAATTGGGATATTAGATTAAGTATACCGGAAAATGTAGTAAATATTTTTAAAAGTGAACCATCTTTTCATGGTGATGGTGAAAGGTATGCTTATTTAGAATACTCAAAAGAAGATATATATAAGATGAAAAATTCAAAAGAATGGATAATTGTAAATAAAGATAATATAAAATTACTAAATAAAAAAATAGAAAAAATTTAAAGAGCAAGTATTTTCAATTAATAAATCTAATATAAATCCTTATAAAGAAAAACCAATAAATATAGAATTAGGAGATAGATATATATATAAAACTAAAAATGATACTGATTATATAATATTAATATTAAAGGAAAAGAGAGTTTACTTACTAGAATGGACGATATAATTTTACAAATAAGACAGATAAAAATTTTATTCGACAAAAAACCAAATTTAATGTTGGTTTCCTAACGTAATATCAAAATATACAATATAATAAATGTTAGATACTTGTTGAATATTAAGTATTAGTTTGCTATCATTTGTGTTGTAATATATGTTTTTATAACTATAAAATTGTATTCATATTAAAAGGGGGATTTATTATGAAAAAAGTTTTTAATAGCTTAATTTTTAAGCTAGTGATAGCAGTTGTTGTTGGTCTTATAATTGGTTTTGCGTCTTCAGAGTCTTTGATGAACGTAATAGTTACTCTTAAATATATTTTAGGGCAAGTAATATTTTTCTCAGTTCCATTAATAATAATTGGATTTATAGCTCCATCAATTGCTAGATTAAGACATAATGCTTCTCAACTATTAGGATTTGCAATTGGGTTTGCATACATATCATCAGTAGGAGCAGCTGCATTTTCTGCAATATTTGGTTATATGTTAATTCCGAAACTATCAATCGCATCAGCTACTGGATCTTTACGTGAATTGCCGGAGCTTATCTTCAAATTAGATATACCACAAGTAATGCCTGTTATGAGTGCTTTATTCTTATCTATAATAATTGGTTTAGCAGTAACTTGGACTAAAGCAGATTTAGTTGAAAAATTATTAAATCAATTCCAAGATATAGTTTTAAGTCTAGTTAATAAAATAGTAATACCTATACTACCTTTTTTCATAGCTACAACATTTGCATCTTTAGCATATGAAGGTTCTATAACTAATCACCTTCCAGTATTTTTAAAAGTTATAGCTATTGTTCTTATTGGTCACTTTATATGGTTAGCGGTTTTATACCTTATTGGTGGTGCTATATCAGGCAAAAATCCAATTGAAGTTATAAAACATTATGGTCCGGCTTACTTAACAGCTGTTGGAAGTATGTCTTCTGCTGCAACATTACCTGTAGCATTAGAATGTGCTAAAAAATCTAAATCTTTAAGAAAAGATATATTAGATTTTTCTGTTCCTCTTTGTGCTAATATACATCTTTGTGGATCGGTATTAACTGAGGTATTCTTTGTAATGGTTGTATCTCAAATTCTTTATGGAAAACTGCCAAATGTTACTACTATGATTTTATTTATAGTATTACTTGGAATATTTGCAATAGGTGCGCCTGGTGTTCCTGGTGGTACAGTTATGGCATCTCTTGGTTTAATAACTAGTGTTCTTGGATTTAATGAAACTGGAACAGCGCTTATATTAACTATATTTGCTCTTCAAGATAGCTTTGGAACAGCATGTAATGTTGTTGGAGATGGTGCAATAACTCTTATGCTTACTGGAGTGGCAGATAAAAAGAATATAAAAAGTGAAGAAGTTTCTTCTGATGTATCAGAAATTTAATATACGGATAAATTTATAAATATAATCAAGCCTTATGAAAATCTATTTTTATAAGGCTTGTTTTATTATTGTATAATAATTTATATAAGTAAAAATTATTATAAATTGGAAATCTAATATATAAATAACAGAGAAAATTTATTAGAATATCTTCATAGTTTTATTAAAAATAGGGAGGAGATTATGGAAAAAACATTGATTAATGTAATTGGATTATTTTGCGGGATGATGGTGTTTCATAGTGTAGCATACTTAGATATTAATATACTTCAATTAGTATTAGTAACTTTAGTTCAATTTTTAGTATTTGTTGTTGCACATGAATTTTCTCATGGATTTATAGCTGAAAAAAACAAATTGAACTTTAGCATTCTTTACATAGGACCTTTTACATTTAAAAGAGTAAAGAATAAATTCAAATTACAAAAAGGAGTATCTATCCAATTTACTTATTTAGGAAGAGCTCAAATTGATAACAATGAGATTTTAAATGAAGATGACTATAAAAAACATGTAAAAGGTTGGATTAAAGCTATACAAGCAGGTCCTTTATGTGATTTAATTTTAAGTATATTAACTTTAATAATAGCTTTAGTATTTAAATCAAGTATATTATTTTTATCAACTGCAATTATAGTAACAGGAATGTGTATACCAAGTTATATTATGGGTGATGGAAAGCATGTAAAACTATTAAAAACTGATAAAATTTTTACAGATACAATAATATATACATATAGTATAATTGGAAACACTCCTATTTCCAAGGAATCTAAATATTATTTAATAGATAGGCTTATAAATGATTTAGAAAATGAACATATAAATAAAAGTAATATTTTAAGTTTGAGTTTAGCATTACAAATGGTTTTACAATGTTATTTTAATAAGGATATAGATAAACTTCCCTCTACAATAGATGCAGTTGTAAATAAAGCAATAATACATAAAAATGTGATGTTAAGCAAGACTTTAGAATCAAATTATTATAAAGGACTAATTAATAGTAGTATAATTTATGAAGCTATATTTAAAAATGATGTTGATAGGGCGTTTAAATTATATGAAGAAGTAAAAATATTGAAACATAATTTACCTGGGGAAAAGCTTGATCTATATAGAAGTGAACATGTATTAGGAATTAAAGATTACGAAGCTGAATTATGTAGTGATAAACTCATGAATCCAATATTTAAAGGATGCCAAGGAGCTTATGAAATGGATATGAACATAAGTAAAATGATAGTAGATTTTAAAAATAAAGAACAAATTTTAAGCGAGGAAAAATAATGAAGATAACAATAAGACAAGAAAATGAAAAAGATTATGAAATAAGTGAAGAAGTAGTAAAACTAGCCTTTGAAAATGAAGAGTTTAGCGATAAAAGTGAGCATTTATTAGTAAATAGACTTAGAAAAGGAAAATCTTTTATAAAAGAATTATCTATGGTAGTGCAAGATAATGAGAAGATTATAGGACATATTTTATTTACAAAAGCACTAATAGATAATGGTAAAGAAATATTTGAAACTTTAGCTTTAGCACCACTTTCAGTTCTACCAAAGTATCAAGGTATGAGAATAGGAAGTAGGTTAATTAAAGAGGGGCTAGAAAAAGCAAAAGAAATGGGATATAAATCAGTTATAGTTTTAGGACATGATAAGTATTATCCTAAATTTGGATTTATACCTGCAAGTAATTATAATATAAAAGCGCCATTTGAAGTACCTGATGAAGCATTTATGGCTTTAGAACTAATACCTAATGGTTTAAATAATGTTAGTGGAACCGTAGTTTACGCAAAAGAATTTTTAATATAATAATTAGATTAAATAAAATAATAAAGAATTAGTTTTTATAATCATAAAGCTGATATATCATATAATTAAATACATAAATTAGGGAGAGACAATGAAAAATAGGGGAATTAAAATAAGAAAATATACACTAATATTAATATCTATATTAATAACTTCAACAGGATGTAGTAGTATAAATGCACAAGAGGCTAATTTAAAAGAATACTACCTAAATATATTAGAAAAAATTGATTTAAAACCATCTTTAGAGGATATAAAAAAGGACCTAAGCAAATATAAATATGAGTACAAGTTATATGAGTATTCTAAAATGAAGGATGATAAAGAATTAGAAATGCCAGATTCATCAAGCAATAAGTTCTACGACTTCGATAAGAATTCTTTAAAGATATACATTGATGAAACTAATAATAAAATTGAAAATGTAATTTTCTCACAAGAAAATGATAATACCGTTACAAGTATTTCAGGATCTAAATATTATTCAAATGTTAAATTAGAAGGAAATAACATTGATTATCAAAGGAAATTTATTAATAAGTTAAATTTAAATAAATCTTCAAAAGAGTTAGTAGACTCATACCTTAAAGTAGTTAAAAATTTACATGAAAATAAAAAGATGACAGTAGACGATGTAAAAAATATTCTTGGTATTAATTATGAAAAAGATGATAGGTCAACAGATGATTATAAATACATAACTTATGATTTTATAAATGAAAATTATGATACAATTATATCTGCCATGTGTGAAGGGCCTAATGTTAATTATATTAAATTACATCTAGGTATTGATAAAAGTACTAATTATAGATTAAGTATAATTGCATCAAATAAAGATCAATTTAATTTATCAACAAGTATTATTAATAATCCAGGTAAAAATATGGGTGAAGAGAATAAAGTAAAAGAGAAAAATGTTATAGATAAAAATAAGTCATTATATGATTTTATATTTAACGATAAACCAATTAAGTTTTATAAAGATGGATATAAAAGCAACGAGTTAAATGTATTAAATGTTAAAGTAGATACACCGAAAGATGAACACGTACTAGAAACTAGAACTGATTTAGCTGATCAAAATACTGAGGAAGGTATGCTTGATAGTTTTAATAAATACTTTGATATTAAACTAAAAAAGATGAAGCTATAAAAATTGAAATAGAAGAAGGTACAAATATTGATGAAGAAGTATCCATAAGTTTAGTAGATAAATCAAATAATAAAGAAGTATTTTCTAAGAAAGTATCAAATAATAAGGAAAAAGTAATTACAACTAATAAGCAATCTAAAGATTCTACATATAAGTTAAATATTGATTTTAAATCAATAGATGTGTTTAAATATAAGATTTATATAGTAAAAAAGACTACTTAAATTTAAGTGGTCTTTTTTACTATAACTAAAGAAATATAGGTACTTTATTTAAAATTAAAAGAACAATAACGCAAATCATTAAAATTAATGAAGATATAAGTTTAAATAAAGGATAATAATAAGATTTATTATCTTTATCTAATTTATAAAGTTTAATAGTTTTTAAATAATTCTCAACAGTATTAAGAGCATATAGAAAAATTAATACATAAGAGTAATGCATACTCTTAATCGCTACAAGGTAAAGACATATTAAAAGAGCAAAAGATAATAGATATCTAAAATTTTTAGGTAAAAGTTTTAGAGCAGTCTCCTTATCAATATTTTTTATATAAAATTTCTTCTTTAAAATAGAACCAATAATAATATCTAAAGTTAACAAAATAAGTATTAATAAGGCCATTTATGTAAATCTCCCTTCAAGGACATACAATCATGTAAATTAGAATACTTCTAAAATAAATAATAGTATATTTTTTGAGAAAGTTCAACAAAGAGTAACATTATGTAAGATAGGTTCATAATTTATATTAGGGGTGCTATTATGAATATAGAAGAAATTATGAAACAAGTAAAAAAAATTATGGAAAGTTACAATTTGACCTTTGAACAATCCCTAGAACTATTCAAAGTTCAAAACACTTTAGGAAAATTAGAAAACTTATGTGAAAAGTTAGATAAAACAAGTACGGAAATATTAAACCTATCTGAGAAGATAGATGCTGTGGTAACAATACTCTCATATACGAATATTAAATAATATAAAAGCACCTATAATTATAGGTGCTTTTATATTATTTAAAAAATTTAGAAAAAATCGAAATTGTAGTTCATATAAAAAGGAAAAAGCATATATATGTAAAATATAATAACTAACATAAATATGATATTAAAACTAAAATAAGGGGATGTGTATATATGAACATTAAAGAAGGAAAGTATAGAATGTTTGAAAATATAATGCTAAAGAATACAAAAAGTATGCAAGAAAAGATCAAAAAAGATTAATAGGCTAGAGGAAAAGAATGAATACCATAGATAAAGAATTAACTAATTATAGCTAAAAGAATTTTGCAAGCTAGATTAGAATTTAAGGAAAACTCA
>NZ_JAFFPK010000131.1 GCF_017590215.1 Clostridium sp. CCUG 7971 | reverse complement strand
GTACCTTTATTTTATATATATTATAATCTACTTCCATTATCTACCCAATCTTTAGCTTCTTCAACATTGTCTAAAGATGGAATTGTAACTTTACTGTGAGGCTTTAGTTTATCTACATCTGCCCAAGCTGCAGTTGATTCATTGTTAGTCGGTCTATGTTTTTTTAACCTTTCATTATTTGCCCCACTTAGTGCTTTAGTTTTATCATTATTCAAAGTAATCACCTCTTTTTTCTTTTGTATTAGTTTTAACCATTATTTATTTTACAATTCATATTAATTTAAAGATTCCTTGCAATAGCCTGTGTTGTATTTTGTATGTTTAAAATTCCATATCCTTGAGAGCTATTTGGAAAAACATATATGTCTTTTTTTGTTGCTCCAAGCATTAGGTATGTTTTAAGGACTCGCGTAAATAGTCCTCTTCTTGCATAAGCACTTTGCTGGCTTATATAGTCCATCAAAAGAGCTAAAGCTCCTGTTGCTAAAGAACTACTTACTCCTGTTCCTGTAGCTTTAGCATAGTTTTGATTTATAAATGTTGATATTATATCAACTCCTGGAGCTACTATATCTGGTTTTGTGTATCTTTCCTTTACTGGACCTTTTGATGATCCTATCCACATACTAGTTGTTTTATCATTATATGCTCCAACAGTTATTACGTTTTCTGTAGTTCCATATAATGTTATTGTCGAATAAGACTTTGGATCTATAAATCTTGTATCTTGGGCTATTAAATTTTTATTAGGAAGATAAACATCATAATCCCCTGTTATCATAAATTCAGTATATAATCTTAAAGTCCATATTCCAGGTTTTACATTACTTATTCTTATCATTAGTTCCTCATTCCCAGAAAAAATCCATGGATAAGTAATAGACATTTCAAAAGTTGAATTCTCTAAATTAAATTTACCTTTATACACTTGAATATCAGGAGAATATATTACCCGGTCACTCATTTCTCCTGATGGCGATATTAAAATTGCAGCAATTTTTCCTGGCCCATTTGCAGCAACAGTAATATCTAGTACTTTTTGTTCTCCAACTTGTATAACTATATCTTGAGGTGTAGCTTCATTTCTAAAAGTTCCTTCATAATGAATATCTGTATTTCCTTCATTTCCCGCACCACTAACTACAATAATTCCTCTACTGCTCAAATCAGGAAAAGTATCTAATAAATTAGTTATTATAACAGACTTTGATCTATCAGCTACCGTTAAATTTATTATAACTAATCTATCATCTCTCTTTGATACGTCTATTACATACTTTATAGCCGCTAAAAAATCTGTATTTAAGTAATTTATTCTGCCTTCTTTATAAGTTCCCTCATAATGTCTTAACTTAACAACTACTAATTCACTATTAATTGCTACACCTTTATAAAGAGAGTTTAATCTACCGCTTCCTACAGCTATTCCAGCTGCTATTGTTCCTGTTCCAATATTATCTACACTTAAAGTTGGGTCTTTATCTGCTATCGCCTTATTTATTTGTTCTTGACTAAATTCACTTCCAAATATCATCCCTTCTGGAGGATTATTTTTAGAACTTTCTTGGTCCCAAATAGATATTATTCTACTGGTACCATCATTTTTTATAAAATCTGGGTGTAAATAATCTATACCAGAATCTACTATAGCAACTAATATACCAGCTCCGGATACATTTAGATATGGATGATTATATATATAGTCTGTTCCTGCAGCAACTGTAGCAGTCACTCCTCCTGCTATTGATTCATTTATCTCTATCAAAGAACTTAATGGAGATTCTCTTTGCCACCATGCAACCTCTGGTATTCTATTTAGTATTGTCTCATTAAAATTCACAGGTACATATATAACAGCAAGCTGGTCATTTAAAATCATATATTCACTAATATTATTTTGGCTGAAAGCTTGAACTATATCACCTTGATAAATTATGGTATATGATGTTTCCATATTTTCCTCCTTACCTTAATTGATCAAAAATATTTCTTATATTAAGAACACCAAATCCATAACTATTATTAGGATATGAAATATTACTATCTCTAACTGCTCCAGCTCTAAAATATGTTCTTATTTTTTGAACAAATGCTTTTTCTGGATATCGTCTTTCTACTAAAACATATTGTAAAAATAAAGCAGCACACCCTGATGCATATGCTGATGCTGGAGCTGTACCTGTAATTGTTGCATATTTTCCTCCTGGATACGGCGCTATTATATTTACACCAGGAGCAACTATATCTGGTTTTTGTAGCTTTGATATAGATGGTCCCCTTGATGAGCTTTGCCATAAACTACTATTTATTGTATTGTAGGCTCCGACTGTTATAATATCGTCATATGTTCCTGGATATGTTATAGTTTCATCTGGGTCTGGATTTCTAAACTTAGTTCCAGGGTCTATAAATACTCTATTGGGAAGATATACATTAAATATACCATTTGTTATATATTCTCCTGTAAGTCTAAGTTTCCAAACACCTCTTTTAGCACTAGTTAATCCTATTATTGTTTGTTGTTGGCCTGAATAAGTAGTTGGATAAATATATGTTATTGAGTATCCGGTTGACTCTAAATCAAATATTCCTGATATTCTAGAATAATTTGCTACATCAACATCTTTGCTTGTTTCTCCTGTTGGTGTTACTATAGTCACTTTAGCTATATCTGGCTTATCTATCCATACTTGAATTTCAAGATTTTCTTCATTATTAGTTAATTCAAATTCAACTTCTTGAACATCTCCCTTAAATAAAATTCTTCCACTTGTATGTGTTTGAGTGTTCCCTTCGTTTCCTGCTGCTGTCACCAGGCAAAGGCCTCTAGAATAAAAAGCTTGCTGAGTAATAGTTCTAGTTGATACTCCAACAGAACTATTAGTTCCATAAATTGTATCAATAACTATTGGCAGATTATTAATAAAAGCTTTTTCATATACATACTGAGTAGCAATAAAAGCCATTGCATTATTGTAAAAACCATTTATTTTATCCATCTTTACTACTATTAAATCTGAATCTTCAGCAACTCCTGCATACTCTCTATTTACCTTCCCAAGTCCAGCACATATTCCAGATATCATAGTTCCATAGCCTTCTGTATCAACAGATAATGTGTTATCATTTTGGGCTATAGCTTCATTTATTTGTTCTCTAGTATACTCTGTTCCTATAAGATAACCTTTAGGAGGATTTCCCTCTTTAGTTTGATCCCATAGATAAAGTATCTTTGACGTTCCATCTTCATAAATAAAATCTGGATGTAAATAATCTATACCACTTCCTATTATAGCTATTGCAACTCCTCTTCCTGTTAAAGATAAATTAGGATTATTTTTAAAGAAGTTTACTCCTATTTCTTCATTTGCATTTACTCCATTTGCAGTTCCTTGTGTTATATCTCCTAATAAAGTTAATCTTGTGGTTGGTTCATATCTTGTTACCGATGGCACTGATAATATTTCTGGAAGAGCTGAATAATTATTTTCATTTATAAAAAGTACGCCAAAGCCATCACTTAGTTTATAAAATTCATTTCCTGGAACTATTGAATTTATTTCTTCTTCAAAGTTTGGACCATGTAAAACGTTAACCGCTTCTATGTTATTTCTCTGCCTCATCATTGTAATCTTTGGTACTTTTATTTTTTTTTTACTTTTCTAGTTCTTCTTTTTCTAAACTCATAGTCTTGTGTTTTATTTAGTTCAGCTAACTGACTTAATTCAAGAGTTGATAGATTTAAAAATCCATATCCTCTCGAATCATTTGGATATACCAAATTTCCAGTTCTTCTTGCTGATTTTAAAAGAAGTGCCTTTAATCTTGCTGAATATAAAAATAAATCATTTCCATTTACAATTCCCCACTGGAAAAATAATGCGCATACTCCTGTAACATGAGGTGTTGCCATACTTGTTCCACTAAGGGCTCCTGTATTCCCACCAGGAAGATATGATACTATATTCTCTCCCGGTGCTAATATATCTGGTTTATATACGCATGAATCAATATCTCCTTCACCTGAAAATACTGATACTATATCAGTTCTGGAATTAAAACTTCCAACAGTTATTACTCTAGATGCTGTTCCCGGGACTGTGACTGTTAATTCCGTAGTAGGTGTCAAAAATCTAGTATTTGGACTTAAGCCTTCTGATGTTGGTAAATATATATTTATATTTCCACTTACTACGTTTATTGGTTCAAAAACCATTTTCCATATTCCTGGTGTTATGGAGCTATCTGATGTTAGTTGAAATGTTACTCTTCTTGTAAGTGAATATGGAGCTATCGGGAAAAAATAACCCTTTATCCTTGTACTACCTATTACATTTCTTACTTCTTCTGAGTTAAGTGAAACTATTTGAGTTCGTTGATTTGATGGATTTACTAACTGAACATTAAAATCATCCGAAAAATTCGGCCATATATTAATATTTAATATTCTTTCATTTTCTCCTACTATAAATTCTACTTCCTGAACTTGGTTCGTTAATTGAATACTTTTATGACCACCTTTATCTCTATTATTTCCGGCTGCTACAACTATATTATTTTTCCAAAATAAGCACATATCATCAATATACTGTTCAAATAAAGATAGTCCTCTATGTGAACCTTCATTACTTCCATAACTTATATTTATTGCTACTGGCATTTTAAGCTCTAGTGCTCTATCAAGAATAAACTTTATTGCTCTCATAAATTCTGTACTTCTAGAAAAAGTATCTGTTGACCTATTTCCAACTCTTACAGCTATTATATTTGCCTCATTTGCAATTTCTGAACATATACCCGCTACATGGGTTCCATGAGCACTTGTTGGAGAAATTGGAATCGTACCCTGGTTATTTATTGCATTATTTATATCTTCATTTGTATATAACATTCCCTCTTTAAATCCTTCTGGAGGATTTCCAGTTATAGATTGGTCCCAATAGTAAAGTATCTTAGAATTACCATTACTATCTTTAAATACAGGGAGCGTGTAATCTATTCCTGAATCTATAATGCCTAGTATAGTTCCTTTTCCAGTTAATCCACTTCTATTTTTAAAGTTTGTAATTCCTGTACTTGAAAAACTTTGAGTGTCTTGTGCTTGTAATATAAATGGCTTTTCTATATATTCTATTTGTGGATATGAAAGTAAGTTATTGATTTGCTCTGCATTTTTAGCCGTTATAATCGCATATATTGGACTTAATATCTCTACATCTACTCCTAATTCTTCTTCAAGGCTTAAAATATTTCCATTATATTTTACTACAACTTCAAAGTCTATAATAATCACCTCCGATATAATTTAATTTTTCTATTAATATATATATGTACTAAGCCTGTTTTTATTGTATAATACTGATATTGATTTAATTTTTTGATATAAAAATTTTATATTATTGTAATTAAATCTATATAAATTGATAAGGATGTGTTATTTTGAAAAGTTCAAAGTTTTCTTTAAATATTATAGTTACAGTAGTTATATCATATGTTTTGATTAAACTTATTGATAGCTATCAATATTTTTTCAGTGTATTTAACTTACTTCTATCGCTACTTACTCCATTTGTAATAGCTTTTATATTAGCGTATATATTTAATCCTATTATAAATTTTTTAGAAGATAAGCTAAAACTAAAAAGAATTGTATCACTAGGTATTACCTATGGTTTGATTGCAGTTTTATTAGTATCATTTGTATTATTTACTGCTCCTGCTATAATAAGTAGTTTGGCGGATATCGTAAGTCAATTCCCTTTATATGTTTCAAAAACCCAAGATTTTGTTATAGAACTTGGTAACAGTTTAAAAAATGTTGATCCTAATACGTTGAAAGATTATGGAGATAAGTTTATGTCGGCTATGCCTGAGATTAGTAACCTACTAATTGGGTACATAGGTCAAATATTTAATACAACCTTCTCTGTAACAAAATTTATAGTTCAATTTGTACTAGCATTCATAATTTGTTTCTATATTCTACTAGAAAAGGAAAGTTTTTTATCTTTTTCTAAAAAAGTTGTTTATGTATCACTTGGTAAGAAATATGGAGACTTTTTATTAGACGTTGGACGAACTCTAAATTCTAATATCGGAAAATATTTTACAGGTAAAATACTTGATTCATTTATTGTAGCACTTTTATCTACGGTAGGGCTTTATTTCTTAAAATCTAAGTATTCCTTATTATTTGGTACTTTAATGTTCTTCTTTAATTTAATACCTTATTTTGGACCTGTACTTGGTATGGCTCCTGTGGTTATAATAAATTTATTTTATAACCCATCTGTAGCTTTATTCTCCTTAGCTTACTTAGTATTAGTTCAACAGATTGAAGTTGCTGTAATAGAACCTAAAATAGTCGGTGGCCAATTAGGCCTTAGCCCATTCTTAACTATTCTTGCAGTTACTGTGGGTGGTGGATTTTTCGGTATACCTGGTATGATTTTATCTGTACCTATAATCGGTGTAGTAAAAATATACTTAGTTGAATTTATCGAATATAAGCATAAAAATCTAAATAGAGATAGCGATATTAATATTGATATTGACATAGATATTAATAATTAAAAAATAACCTTACTTAT
>NZ_JAFFPK010000130.1 GCF_017590215.1 Clostridium sp. CCUG 7971 | reverse complement strand
GGCCAAGGGGAGAACAAGGTTTACCTTTAGAATCGTATATCTATATAGCGAATTTAGAAAACAATGATATATCAATATTATCCAGCGCTACAAATAAAATCATAGATACAATTTCCCTAGACTATATACCTACAAATATAGCAATAAACCCATATACTAAACTTGCATATATTACTAACTATTATGATAATTGTATATCAGTTATAAATACATCTACGAATACTTTAGAATCTACAATAAAAGTTAAAGATAACCCTATGCATATTGCAATAAATACAAATACTAATTTAATTTATATATTTAACAACAATAGTAAAACCATATCAATCATAGATGCTTCTACTAATTCTATAATAAAAGATATTGATGTAGGAGTTTACTTAAGCCCTATGAAAATAAATGAAAATACTAATTTAATTTATATGACAGATATTCAAGGTAAATTTTTATACGTTATGAGTGGAATCAAGCATACATTTATAGCAAAAATTGCTGTTGGACATAAACCTGAAAATATAGCAATAAATAAAAAGACTAATTTAATTTATGTAGCAAACTATGATAGCAACTCTATTTCAGTTATAAATGGGTATATTAATAAGCCTATATTTGAAATAAAACTAGATCACAAACCTAAAGATATTGATATAAATACAAATAATAATTTAATTTATGTAATTATTGAAGATAGAAATGAAATATTAATTTTGAGTGGTGGAAGTAATTTAATCATTTCCAAAATAAGTTTAGACTTTACACCTTCTAGTGTAGTGGTTGATCAAAATCAAAACTTAATATATGCATCAAGTATTAATAATAAAGATATATCAATAATTGATGGATTTAGTAATATAGTAACTGATACTATTTCACTTAGCAATTTACCTAAAAATATTACGTTATCAAGTAGATAGATTTAACTTTAAGTAAATAATTATGTCCATTAAGAGTACATAAAATTACTCGATAAAACTTAAATTAATTTAGAAAAACACTGTAGAAAAACTAAAAATGTTCATAAGATGAGAAAAAATAAGAAATAAAGTTAAAATAAAATATTTTAATTTGTTCTAACTTTAAACATAAATCACTTTTTGTAGTATGAAATTTGGTCTAATTAAAATTAGAATTATTAAACTCTATATACCGATGTATGAAACTATGCTAGAATTTAAGTAAATAAATAGAAAAAAGCCAGGAGCGATTAAGTTTGGCGACTTACTCCTAGCTTTTTATAAGCACTCTAGATAAGAGATAACTCTCATCAGAGAATTTTTATATTGTTATTATGTAATAATATTAACATAATAATTCATAAACATCAATAATTTTGATGCTTAAAACAATATAAAAAATATATACAATATTAAATATATTTAATCATATTAATATTAAATATATTTGAGAGAGACCCCTTTATCTATAGTGTAAAAATACTGAATATAAGGGGAATTTTTATGCAAATAACAGAGTTTTGTGATCACTTGTACGATGAAAGTACAGATGGTTATATACAAATATTAAAATTAGATGATAAAGATAATCATAGTAAAGATGGTTCTTCGACTCAGTCGCTTAAAAGAACTATTAAAATATATAATACTAAAAATGATGGGTTAAGAGATGTTGTAGAGGAATTATATAAAGAAGATGATGTATTTTTATCTCCAAATACAATGTATTTACCAAAACGAAGAGTAGAAAACATAAGACAGTTTAGAGCACTATTTCAAGATATAGATTGTGAAAGTATTGGACTTGAAAAAGCTGAAACAGTTTATATTATATGGTTATTGCACTATGAGGGGAAAATACCAAAGCCAACTATGGT
The DNA here is from genome assembly GCF_017590215.1 of Clostridium sp. CCUG 7971. Classification (GTDB taxonomy): domain Bacteria; phylum Bacillota; class Clostridia; order Peptostreptococcales; family Peptostreptococcaceae; genus Faecalimicrobium. The sequence goes on along the minus strand of NZ_JAFFPK010000130.1, from coordinate 11,970 downwards.
AACAGATAGTGGAAGAGGTATACATCTTTACTTTAGAATAAAAAACGCTCCTTATGGAGCTTTAAATACATGGCAGGAGCTACAAGACTATATATATTATCAATTAAAGCATTTAGGGGCTGATAGAAGGGCTACAGATGGTGCAAGGGTACTAAGACTTCCTGGAACTATAAATTCTAGATGTGATGCTAATTGTGAGGTTTTATATATAGATAATGATATAGAATACTCCATGTATGAATTAAGAGAAGAGTATTTAAACTACAAGCCTAAAACTTATCAATTACAAATGCAACAAACAAAGAATATAGATAATAGGGTTATTTGTAATAGATTCTTTAACTCATATAGTTTGCACATGGAAAGAGCGAATGACTTAGAAACTTTATGTAGACTTAGAAATTACGAGATGACTGGATATAGAAATATGGTAATACACTGTTTTGCATATTGGAAAGGTATTTATATTAGAGATAATTATGAACTTGAAAATGTAGTTATAGAACTTAATAATTCATTTACAGAGCCGCTTAAAGAAACGGAAATACAAGCTGTTTTAAGATGTATACCAAAAGCGATAGATAAGTTTATAGCTTATGAGCAAGGTACAAGAAGTGGTGAACATAAGAGAGTTTCTAAAGGTATGAGAGATAAAGAAGGTTATTGGTATAAAAATGAAACATTAATTGATAGACTAGGTATTACAAGCAAAGAGCAAAAATATCTGAAAACTATCATAGGAAAAGAGGAAAAATATGATAGAAACAATGAAAGAAGAAGAGCAGAGAGAAGAAATGAAAATGGTTTAACTAAAAAGCAGCAAGAATTAGCAGAGTTAAAAATAAATGTAGATAAGATGAAAAGTAAAGGATATAGCTTAAGAACTATAGCTAATGAGCTAAATTTAAGCTTAGGGAAGGTACAGAGATTACTTAAGAAATAAGGTGTATCGAAAAACGGCTCTTTATAAATATGTGGTGTTTTGTGAGAGGCCTTTAAAGAGGATCTCTAGAAATGAATTTAGTTAGGATCGTTTCTTTAAGAATCAAGATATTGAGGAATCTATCGATAAAGAAATTATAGTAAAAGCGTCTCTAATAATTAAAGTAGGATTTAAAAAGCATCTAAAGATTTATGGAGAACAAATGATTAAAAGTACTTTTAATTAAAGGCTATAAAATTTATAAAAAATGAAATGTATTTTTATAGATAATGTAGCGTAAAGGATGTTATGGTATTTGGATATAGGATAGAAATGTTAGATTAAACATAGTTATATTGATTATAGAAATGGAGAATTGATTCTAAATGATTTACTTATTAAATTTTATAATGAATTTTATTTAGATTTATAAAACGATTTATATTAAAAATTGTATTAAAAATTAAAATATAAATCATTTTATAAATTATAATGTAATTCTTGACTATTTCTTTTTATTACCTTTGTTTTTGTTCCTTTTATCGTACTCTTTAGCTTTCTTATTTACATCAAAGTCTTTAGGTAAATTATCTCTAGTAGTTTCAATAGTAGTCTCTAAAATATTTAAAATAGTCTTATTTACAGTAGTATTTTTAGCTTGAGAAATTGCCTTTAAAAGATTTAAGTCTTCTTCTTTAAAGTAGACAGATATTGCAGTTTTTTTAACAGATTTTTCTTCTTCCATTTCAAGTAAATTTAAACCAGGAGATACTATTATATCTTTTTCAAATTTATTTTTTAATTCATTATCAACCTTATCTTTATAATTTTTTTTAGTTATTTTTACTTCACTAGCATCATCTATAAACTTTTCTAAACTCATTTATAACACTTCCCTTCTTAATAATTCTTCTATAAAGTCATTAAACTCGTCCCTAATTTTATGAGATTTTTTCATCTTTTTTAGATAATCATCTATGTCCATTTTATTTAAAATAGCATTTTTTACTATTGTAGTATCACTAATTTTAGCCTCTAATAAATCTTGTTTTATATTACTAAAGGAATCTAGGTACTCGCTAAATATATCTCCAGATGATAACTTTCTACTTGTATATGAATTTATAACAACAGCTCTTTTAGCATCATTTGTCATTTCCATTTCCTCAAGGTCTTGATTAAACTTTTGATAGAATAATTCACATCCTCTTATACTTGCAATATCTTGATATTCAAGTGGTGTAATTATTGAATCTGATATTAGCATAAAGTTTCTAGCGATAAGATCATATGAAGGTGATAAATCTATAAATATGTAGTCATAATTTTTAAGTTCATCTATGTTACCTTTAAACCATCTCCATACAGCTTTTTCACGATTAGTTTTAGTTGTTAAAAATTCAGATAGCACTGATAAACTTAAATCACTAGGTATTAAATCCATGTTAGGATATTCAGCCATTGGAGAATCTATTATAACCTCTTTGGCACTAGAGTTATCAGTAAGAGCCTCGAACATTGTTTTTTTATCATGTACTATCTTATACATAAATTGAGTTAAGTTTGCTTGAGTATCAGCATCTATAATTAATATTTTATTTCCTTGCTTACTTAGTTTTATTGCTGTTAGTATTGTTAAAGTAGTTTTTCCTACTCCACCTTTAACATTGAAAAAACTTACTATTTTCAATATATTCACATCCTTTATGATATAATTTATAAAATAAATTATATCATAAATTATTATTAGATTCAAAATATAAATTATGATATAATTCTAATAAAAAATTAAAAATAATTTTAAACTATATATTTTTAGACATTATATATGGTTTAAATACAATAATAAAGTTGACACTTGGAGGAAAATATGAAAAAAGAGCAGTAGGTTATTGTAGAATATCAACCCTAATGCAAGTGGATAATACGTCACTTAAGGATCAAGAAGATAAAATTAGAATGTATGCTAAACTTCACGACATCATTATAGATGAAATATTTATAGATAAAGCAATATCAGGTAAATCAACAGATAGACCTAAATATCATGAAATGATAGAATGTGTAAAGCAAAATAATATAGATATGATTATAGTTTATAAAAATGATAGAATACATAGAAGTTTATACAACTTATTGGCAATGATATATGAGTTACAAGAGTATGAAGTAGCGCTAGTAAGTGTTACAGAAATGTTTGATACATCAACACCGCAAGGAATGTTGTTTTTGCAGATGCTAGGAAGTTTTGCGGAGTTTGAAAGAGCTGTAATCAATGAAAGAACTAGAAATGGTAGAATAGCAAGACTTAATGAAAAAAGGTGGGTAGGTGGTAAGCCAGCATTAGGTTATAAAGTTAATAAAGAAGGTAAATTTGAAATTGATGAAGAAGAATCTAAAATAGTTAAGGATATATTTAGACTAAGGTCTAAAGGGATTTCATTAGCAAGAATAGGCTCTAAGTATGGCTTTTCAAAGCAAAAGGTAGATTATATATTAAAAAACAAAAATTATATTGGGGTATTTGAATATAAAGGGAAAAAAGAAAAGAATGATATAACTTTAGAAATAGAGCCGATAGTATCAAGATATATGTGGAATAAGGTAAATAATAAAAAGTATAGTAGAGATTAACATTAGCCCTATATCAAATCAGGGAAATTTATATACTATTTTAGAAATTTATGCTAGAATTTAATTAATGAAATCGAAAATAAAAAGAGAAAAAGCCAGGAGTCATAAGTTTTGGTCGACTTACTCCTAGCTTTTTTATCTACACTCTAGATAAGAGAGAACTCTCATCAGAGAATTTTTTATATTATTATTATGTATTAATATTAACATAATAATTCATAAACATCAATAATTTTGATATGCAAAACAATATAAAAAATTATTCTTATCAACGATAAGCTTAAATTAGATTAAGCATTAATTGTTGTAAATAAATTTGAGAAATCTCCTTGTCTTTAGTGTTCACATACTAAAAATAGAGGGGAATTTTTTTATGAAAATGACGGAGTTTTGTGACCATCTATATGATGAAAGTACAGATGGTTATATACAAATATTAAAATTAAATGATGATGAAAATGGTGAGAAAACCATTAAAATATATAATACAAAAAATGATGGGTTAAGAGATGTTGTAGAAGAATTACATAAAAAAGAAGATGTATTTCTATCGCCAAATACAATGTATCTGCCAAAGCGAAGAGTAGAAAATATAAGACAATTTAGAGCGTTATTTCAAGATATAGATTGTGAAAGTATTGGGTTAGAAAAAGCAGAAACAGTTTATATTATATGGTTGTTACACTATGAAGGTAAGATACCAAAGCCAACTATGGTAACAGATAGTGGAAGGGGTATACATCTTTACTTTAGAATAAAAAATGCTCCATATGGGGCTTTAAATACATGGCAAGAGCTGCAAGATTACATATATTATCAATTAAAGCATTTAGGAGCTGATAGAAAAGCTACAGATGGAGCAAGGGTGCTTAGACTTCCAGGTACTATAAACTCTAGATGTGATAATAATTGCGAAGTTTTATATATAGATAATGATATAGAATACTCTATGTATGAGTTAAGAGAAGAGTATTTAAATTATAAGCCTAAAACTTATCAATTACAGATGCAAGAAACAAAGAATATAGATAGTAGAGTTATTTGTAATAGATTCTTTAATTCATATAGTTTACATATGGAAAGGGCTAATGACTTAGAAACTTTATGTAGACTTAGAAATTATGATATGACTGGATATAGAAACATGGCAATACATTGTTATGCATATTGGAAAGGTATTTATGTTAGAGATGAGTATGAACTTGAAAATACAGTTATAGAGCTTAATAATGCATTTACAGAACCACTGAAGGATACGGAAATACATGCTATTTTAAGATGTATACCAAAGGCTATAGATAAATTTATAGCTTATGAGCAAGGCTTAAGAAGCGGTGAACTTAAGAGAGTTTCTAAAGGGATGAGAGATAAAGAAGGTTATTGGTATAAAAATGAAACTTTAATTGATAGATTAGGTATTACAAGTAAAGAGCAAAAGCATATGAAAACTATCATAGGAATTGATGAAAAGTATGAGAGGAATAATGAGAGAAGAAGAGCAGAAAGAAGAAATGAAGAGGGATTAACTAAAAGGGAGCAAGAAAAAAATAAAACAATAGAAGCTATAAAGGGATTGTATGAAAAAGGATATAAGCAAGTAGAGATAGTTAAAGAGTTAGGTTTAAGCAAAGGTAGGGTATCTCAAGTAGTAAGAGAAATTAAAACTAAAAAAGTTTAATGAAATGGCTCTTTATAAATATGTGGGTTTTTCTGATTAGTAAGGATTATCGAAAAAGTTTAATGAAATGGCTCTTTATAAATATGTGGCTCTTGTGAGGTGTTTTTTTAGAGTTGTCTTTTTTTCTATTCTACCCTCATTTTTTGGCTCTTTATAAATATGTACTCAACGAGGCTTTTATAATCTATCAAACTTTCTAGGAGGTGATTACATGGATTTAAAGCCAATGATAGGAATTTCCTATGAACTTCTATTTCAAATTTTTAATACAATTCTTATTTTGGGAATTGTATTTTTTATTATATATGTAATTTTTAATTTTTTTAAAAACCTAAAATATAAAAATAAATACGAAAATAGAATCGCAGAATTAGAGCATAAAATAAACAACTTAGAAAATAAGATAAACAAAAATCTATAATCATTTAAGGTTTATCTTATAAGCCTTAAAATTTCACATAAAGTTAAAGCTCTTAAAATCCAAATAAATGAATTTTAAGGGCTTTTTACTAAATATCTTTAGACAAGTTTTTAGAGAATAGTTTATTTATTTTCGTAATACCCTTTTTCTTCATTAGGTATATTATTTAATTCATTAAATTTATGTATATCAAAATTATTTACAACATCAGATATATCTTTAACTAAATCTGAAATTGTTCTTGGATTTACTGGATCTAACTGAGTTTCAATATTTTCTTCTTCTATCTCAAATCCCGTCATAAAATTTTTATCTGCAAAGTATATAGTAGGTACATTTAATCTTGCAAAACTTATATCATCTGATATTCCTCCAGGGTGATACTTCTTTATATTTACCATTAAGCTTTTCGTTAAATATTATTTCTAATGCATCTTTTTTAACCCAATCATTTAGAAGTATTTCAACATTTCCAATATCTGCCCATTTTTCTTTCTCAGATTCATCACCATTAAAATCTTTTGATAAATATCCTGTATATCCAACCATATCAATATTAATGGCTCCTAAAATATTTTTTTCTCAGATTCTGATAACTGACTTAAGAAGTATCTTGAGCCTTTTCGATAATTTTCTTCTGCACTAAAGAAAACATAAACAATATTAAAATCTTTATTTTTATGATTTTGAAGAACTCTTGCTGTTTCAACTACTGTACTTACACCTGTTGAATTATCATAAACTCCAGTAGTACGTTTTGTTGTATCATAGTGTGCAAATATATAAAGTGTTTTTTTATTATTATCATAATCTTTAGATTTGGCAATAACATTTCTAGCGATACCTTTAGACTTAGTACTATCAATTGAATTTATATTTAAGAATGTGTCTAAATTAGAGTCAGTAATTACATATCTCTCGCGTTCACCTAAGTCAAATACTTCAAAATCTTGAAATTTTACACTATATCCATAGTTCTCCATCTTATTTTTTAGATACTCTGCCTTCTTCTTTTCTCCTTCTGTTCCAAGAACACTAGGTTCTTGTCCCATATACTTTATTGTTTTCATTATTTCTTCTTCTCTTGGTTTTAGATTTTCAGTTTCCACTTTCGTATTGGCCTTATTTTCATCTTCTGATATTTTATTATTATTTGAATTACTACACCCAACTAGTATTAGTACTGATAATACGCAAATTAAAGCTTTAAATGTTCTTTGTCTAAACTTTGATAATACAAATAAAATAACTTGTCTCATAATTAGTCCTCCTTATATAAATCCATTTTTATTAGGAGTATATAGGAGAATAAATAAAAATATACTAATTAATGGGATTTATATAAGTTTTGTGAAGCAGTCTTAAAATTTAACTCTAATGACTAGCTATGTATTTGAAATAAAGTTAAAGCCTTTAGAATCCAAATAAATGGATTATAAGGGCCTTTTTACTACTGATTTCTTTAAGCAAGTTTTAAGGCTTATTTTATATCACTTACTAAGTTTGAAATATATTTATAGATGTGTTAAAATTTTAAAAATAAGTTAATATAAAAAGTTTTCTAGGGTTCCGTAGTTTTTGGCTAGTCTGGTCCGAGAGAAAACACATAGTTTTAACTATGGACACGGAAGGAAAAAAACCTGGGAGATATTTTATAATATTTCTCAGGTTTTTTCATTTAAATTATTTTAGGAGGTTAAAAAATGAAAAAATTTATAATTGAACAAGAATTTTTAAGCTTATTCCCAGATGCCAATATTGGTATAATTGCTTGTCATGGCATAGATAACACTATAAAGGATCAAGAAAGATATAAAAATATGATTTCTGAGGCTGAGAAAGAAGTTTCAAAGCACCTTCCAAACGATGAATTTAGCACTAATGAAGTAATAAAAGTATGGAGAGATGCCTTTAAAAAGTTTAAAACTAAAAAAGGAGCAAGATCATCAATTGAGGCACTTTTAAAGCGTATTTCTACTGGAAAGAATTTAGGAACTATTAATCCTTTAGTTGATATATATAATTCAATCTCATTAAAATATGCTCTACCATGTGGTGGAGAAGATATAGATACATTTGTTGGAGATATAAGACTAACTAAAGCTATAGGAGATGAAAGTTTTATAACATTGGGAAGTGATAAAAGTGAACCACCATATGAAGGCGAGATAGTATATAAAGATGATGAAGGATCTATTTGCAGATGTTTTAATTGGCGTGAATCTGTTAGAACAATGTTGACTGAAGATACTAAAAATGCATTTTTATGTATTGAATTAATTGATGTAAAAAGATTTAAAGATTTTGAAAATGCACTAGAAGAATTATCAAAATTAGTAAAAGAAAATTTAGGTGGAGAATGTAGTATATCTATACTTGATATTAATAATAGAGAAGTGGTCATAGATTAACCATTAAGGGGGATAATATTATGGAAAATTTTAGTTATAAAGATATTTATATTGAAGATGGTAAAAGGGTATTGGAAATTAATGTACTGCCTGAAAAACATTGTAATTTTGATTGTATCTTTTGTCCTATTGGAAGGTCAAAAAATAAAATAGATACGCAAACATCATTTGGTAAGATAGATAAATCATTAATTGAGTTATCTAAAAAGATAGAAGATTCAAACCCTGATTTAGTATTTATTAATTCAATGGGTGAGGCTTTAGTACACGATAAAATCGAAGAAATTATAAACTTTATAAAATCTAAAGGATTAACTGTAAAACTGCTTTCTAATGGTTATATATTAGCTAAAGATGAGTACATGAAAATTGCTAATAAATGTGATGAAGTTATTGGAGAAATAAAAGTAACTACAGATGAGAACTTCAAAAAGTTACAACGACCAATTGAGGGGTATACTCTAGAGCAACACGTTAAAAATATGGCTACTTTTAATAAGCAGTATAAAGGTAAGTTTATATTTGAGATAACTATAATAAAAGGGTATAACGATGATGATAGATCAGTTGAAAAGATTAAAGATATTATAAGAGAGATATCTCCAAATGAAGTTATTGTTGTTAGAATAGATGATGAACCATTCAAGAAAAAACTTGGTATAAGTGATAAAAGATATGAAAAAATCAAAAAAGAATTAATAGGAATATAAACTAGTCGTTAAATTTTACCTTAAGGAGTAGTTATGTATTTTACATAAAGTTAAAGCCCTTAAAATCCATTTATTTGGATTTTAAGGGCTTTTTTACTAGTTGTATTTAAATGTGTTTTTTGAGTATAGTTATAGGCCTAGTGGCAATCTTATAATCTAGATTTCTTCTCTCTTAATTTTTTTGAAATCTTAAAACTTAACTTATTCGTATACTCTTCATTTTTAACTATTAACTCATATGCATCTATCATAGAGCAAAAATAAATAAATGGATATGCACCAATAGAGATCATAAGTGTAGATATTAATTGATAAAAAGACACATTTGTTCCAACTCCTAATCCTTTTTTTAATAATAATAAAATAGTTCCACCTGCAAATATAAAACAAACTCCTATAGTCATTAAAGTAATATATCTTTTTCTAAGTATAGAGTACTTATCAGTAAACTCCTTTAAAAAGTTTTTATCAAATATTAATGGCTCTTTTCTTAAAAATTTATACTCATCATTCATAAAACTAGATTTTATAATTAATCCAACACTCAATGTAACCATAATTGCTATGAGTACAGAATATATTTCAAATGACTGTTTAAATATTAAATAAGGAATATAAGATAATACCAATATGCTAATTCCTAAAGATACATGTTTATACGACTTTTTTTCATTAATCAAGTAACCTTCAATAACTTCTTTACTTGCATAATATCCTCTTTTATTTTCTATATTATGCTCTGGCATATCTTTTAATAAATAATCAATAGATACATCAAATATATTTCCAATCAAAAGTAATTTTTCAGTTTCTGGAAATCCTTGACCATTCTCCCATTTGCTAATTGCTTGCCTACTTGTATTCAGTTTTTCAGATAATGCTTCTTGAGATAGCCCCTTTTCCTTTCTTAATTTTAATAATTTATTTCCAAAATCCATATATATTACCTCCTACTCAATCTTGTACTTTTATTCTACCAAAGCAAAATCTTATATACTATCACTTAACATATTCACTTAGTCAACTTGAGGTTGCAACTTCGCAACTAGTTGTAAATTTACACATTCATACTATTTTAATTAATTATATAAATCATTTATACTTCACCAACTCTAGTCTTATCTATTTAGAACAAAGTTAAAGCCATTAGAATTGAATTAAATGGATTCTAATGGCTTTTTTACTAGATACCTTTAAATGTATTTTTAGGAAATAGTTTAATTACTTAAATTCATTTGGGTTCTCTGCTAAAAACTCTATATGACCACATGTAGGACATACGTAACATAAAACATCACTTATATTTTCACCTTTAAAGGTACCCTTTTTCTTGGCACTTATGTATGGTTTTACTCCAACTAGTACGGTCTTAAAATCCACTATCTTCATTTCAATTTTACATTCCTTACATTTCATAAATTCCATTCCCCCTTTTAATATTTATGATATATGTATAACTAAAAAAAAGAAAAGTAAATTTATTAACTGCACCTAAATTTATTACATATCTTACATAAAGTTAAAGCCTTTTCAATTCAAATAAATGAATTTAAGGGCTTTTTTACTAGATGCTTTTAAATAAGTTTTTAAAGACTAGTACTTTTTAGGGGAACCTTCGTTTTTTCTTCAATTTGGCACCAAAGTTTATTTGATAAAGTAATGTAAACTATATATGATATGATATAATTAAATAATTTTAAAAATTATTTAATTAATAAATAGGCGGGTAAATTATGAAAAAAGCTAAAAAATTCTTTGATAAACATAAAAAACTATCTTATTTAGGCAATTTTATTATAAGCTTATTAGGCATAATCATTTTTCCATATCTGTTTATGCCTAATTTTAAGGGTTTTATATTAGGTTTAATTTTAACCATAATAGTACTAAACATATTAGGATTAAGATGGGTACCATTATTATTTAAACCAAAAAATAATTAACGTCTTAATGTGAATATTGGGGGAGGAGCATATCCGTCAATCTAAAAGATAACTATTCGTTAAATTTCACTTTAGGGACTAGAGTTACATATTCAGAACAAAGTTAATGCCCTTAGAATCCAAATAAATGGATTTTAAGGGCATTTTTACTACAACTCTTTAAACAAGTTTTTACGGTAGAATAGACTTCAGTAAAATATAATTTCTAAATTATTCCTCAATATTCAATTTTCATAAAAACTGAGTAAGAGACCCCTTTTAAAAAATATTTAAACTGATTTTTTAAAATTAAATTTTATATTTTATTAAAAAAATGGTATTATTTTCTAATAAGTTTATTTATTTTAAATTTTCAATCGTATTAAAAATACTGAGCAAATTCAAAACAATATTTTAAAGGGGGTTTATCATGTTGTTAAAAAGTTTAAAAATAAGAAGAACTGTATCTCTTTCTCTTATACTAATATTATCTTCAGCTCCATTACTTAATAGTGTAAATGCTATGGAAATTAATCAATCTCACGGAAAAGTAATTGATAATCAAATAATATCTACCCAACAAGTAATGATTGATAATGAAATGACAAATATTAATATAATATCAGATACTAAAGAAAAAAGAGTTGCAAAATCTAATTTCAATGGAATAGAAACTATAGCTGAATTCGATAAAGCTATCAATATGTTAACAATAAATGAAAATGGTGTTGAGACAAAAATAGATTTATCTCAAGCAGAAAGTAATTCACAAGATACTAACGTAAGAAGAAAGCGTGCTGCTTACATTGAGGAGAGGACTTTTTCAAATTTCGAATATAAAATATACCCTTCTAGTGATAAATGGATATTAAGAAGACCTAAGCCGGGTAAAGCTTATACTACAAATGAAAAAAGTGTTTATGCTAATACGAAAAATAGATCTAATTTAAATAATTTCAGGGATGCTGTTGATGAAATAAATATTTTAGAGGCTGAGTTCATATTCTCCGGAGCCTCAGCAGCAATATCTGTTGTATCGTCTGCTATTGCTAGTGCTGTCACAGCAGGTGCAGGTACAGCATTAGCAGCTTTGGGACTATATGGAGCTGCACTAAGTAAGGGTCTTCAATTGGAGAAATATCAAAAGAGAGCTCTTTATTATTATTTTAAAGTATAGATTTACTAGAGCTATATAGTTACATTTATTTAATGAATATAGATATTTTATTCAAATATCTATATTCATTTTCTTTTTTATTTTATATAATTATA
>NZ_JAFFPK010000129.1 GCF_017590215.1 Clostridium sp. CCUG 7971 | reverse complement strand
CTTAGGCTCTTTTATTTTTTATGTTATAAATAGTCAGTGTAAAAATAATAAAATGAAAAAAACTTTCTAAATAATAGAGTGATATTTATAATTAGTAATTGAAATAAACTTTCAAAACTATGGAAAAATAAATAATTTTAGCTTAAAATTATGAATAAAAGAAGAAAAAATAAATTTTTTAAAAAATAATGAAAATATGTTGCAGGGAAAATGATTTCATGTTATTATTCAATTATAGAAAAAAGAAAAATATTTTCAAAAAGGAAAGAGTTGGCTAATAAATGTTAGATATAATAAAAGGCAAGTTAATAGTATCGTGCCAAGCATTAGAAGATGAGCCATTACATAGCCCATTTATAATGGGGAGAATGGCAAAAGCTGCAATGGAGGGTGGTGCAGTTGCAATTCGCGCTCAAGGTGTTGAAGATATTATAGAAATAAAAGAAGTAACTTCATTACCAGTAGTAGGTATTATAAAAAGGAACTATGAAGATTCAGAAATCTTTATAACACCAACTAAAAAAGAAGTCGATGAACTTTTAACTACAGGGTGTGAAATGATAGCATTAGATGCTACTAATAGAAAAAGACCTAATGATGAAAGCTTAAAGGAATTAATAGATTATATAAAGTCAAAAGATGTATTGGTTATGGCAGATATATCAAATTATGAAGAAGGTATAAATGCATATAAATCTGGAGCAGACTGTGTTTCAACAACATTATCAGGATATACTCCATATACTAAAAAAACTGATGGACCTGACTTAGAATTGATGGAAAAATTAGTAAAAGATTTATCAATACCAGTTATAGCAGAAGGAAAAGTTAATACACCTAATGATTTAAAAGATGCCTTTAGTAAAGGTGTACACTCAGCAGTTGTGGGATCTGCAATTACAAGGCCTCAACTTATAACAGAAAAATTTGTAAAAGCATTATAAAACGTTATAAAATAAGTAATAAATTAAATTAGTTTAATAAAAAAATATATATAAATTTTGGGAGGAACAGATATGAAAGGAATTTACTCAGCATTACTAGTATCATTTGATAAGGATGGAAACATAAATGAAAAAGGTTTAAGACAAATAATTAGACATAACATTGATGTATGCAAAGTGGATGGTCTTTATGTAGGAGGATCTACAGGTGAAAACTTTATGTTATCAACTGATGAAAAGAAAAGAATATTTGAAATAGCTAAAGATGAAGCTAAAGATCAAATAAAGTTAATAGCTCAAGTTGGTTCTGTTAACTTAAAAGAAGCTGTTGAACTTGCTAAATTCGCTACTGATTTAGGGTATGATTCACTAAGTGCGGTTACACCTTTCTACTATAAATTCGATTTTGCAGAAATAAAGCATTACTATGAGACAATAATAAACTCTGTAGATAACAAAATGATAATATATTCTATACCATTCTTAACTGGTGTAAATATGAGTTTAGATCAATTTGCTGAATTATTTGAAAATGAAAAAATAATAGGTGTTAAGTTTACAGCAGCAGATTTCTATTTATTAGAAAGAATGAGAAAGAGATTCCCTGATAAATTAATATTTGCTGGATTTGATGAAATGATGTTACCAGCTACTGTACTTGGAGTAGATGGTGCTATAGGTTCAACATTCAACGTAAATGGTTTAAGAGCTAGACAAATATTTGAGTTAGCTCAAGAAGGAAAAATAGCACAAGCTTTAGAAATACAACATGTTACTAATGATCTAATAACAGATATATTAGGAAATGGATTATATCAAACAATAAAAGCAATACTTGAAGAAGAAGGCGTAGAAGCAGGATTCTGTAGACAACCTATGAAAGAAGCAACTGAGGAAATGAGAGCAAAAGCTAAAGAAATGCATAAGAAATACTTTCAAAATGAAGAAGCTTTATTAAAATTATAAAAGCTAACTTAAGAGAAAAGAGAAGTATTTAAAATACTTCTCTTTATACAAAAATAAGAGGGGAGTTGTAAAATATGCAAGGTTTTACAATGATTGACTTTGGTATATTAGTAGTTTATTTATTAGCGGTATTATTTGCAGGACTTTTATTTTCAAAGAAAGACATGAAGGGAAAAGAGTTTTTCAAAGGTGATGGGACTATACCTTGGTGGGTAACATCAGTATCAATATTTGCAACACTTTTAAGTCCAATATCATTTTTATCACTAGCAGGTAACTCATATGGTGGAACTTGGATATTATGGTTTGCACAACTAGGTATATTTATAGCAGTACCTTTAACAATAAAATTCTTCTTACCATTATATAGTAGATTAGATTTAGATACAGCTTACCAATACTTAGAAATAAGATACGATAGTAAAGGACTTAGAGTAATCGGTGCTTTAATGTTTATAATCTATCAAATCGGACGTATGTCTATTATAATGTATTTACCATCAGTAGTTTTAGCAGATCTTACAGGAATTTCAGTTAATGCATTAATAATTGTAATGGGTGTAATAGCAATAATATATTCATATACAGGTGGTTTAAAATCAGTTTTATGGACAGATTTTATACAAGGTATGGTTTTAATAGTAGGTGTTACTTGTACTTTATTCTTCTTAATAAGTAAAATAGATGGAGGATTTGGATCAGTAATGTCATCTCTTTCTGAAGGTGGAAAATTCTTAGCTGAAGGTGAAACTTTATTTGATCCAAACATATTAAAATCAAGTGTATTTATAATATTAGTTGGTGCTGGACTTAATACATTATCTTCATATGTATCAAGTCAAGATATAGTACAAAGATTTACAACAACTACAGATTTAAAAGAACTAAAGAAAATGACTTATGGAAATGGTATACTATCAATAGTACTTGCTACAGTATTTTATTTAATAGGAACTTGTTTATTCGTATTCTACGGTCAACATCCAGAGTTAGCTCAAACAGCTCAACAAGACCAAATATTTGCATCATACATTGCATACCAATTACCAGTAGGGGTAACAGGAATATTACTTGCAGCAATATATGCAGCTAGTCAATCTACATTATCAACTGGGCTTAACTCAGTTGCAACAAGCTGGACATTAGATATTCAAACTATGATAAGCAAAGATATGAGTTTTGAAAAACAAACTCAAATAGCTAAATATATATCTTTAGGTGTAGGTATAGTGGCTATCGGTGTTGCGATAGTACTTGCAAATGGAGAAATAAAATCAGCTTACGAATGGTTTAATAGTTTTATGGGTCTAGTACTTGGAGTTTTAGCAGGAATATTCATACTAGGAGCATTCTGTAAAAAAGCAACTAGATTTGGAGCTTATGTAGGATTTACAGTTTCAGCTATATTAGTTGTTTACTTAAAATATAATGTTCCAGAAGTTACTTCTTGGGCATATTCGCTAGTAACAATAACTACATCAGTAGTAGTAGGTCAAATAGCAAGTATTATTCAATTAAAGATGTCTAATAAAAAAGAAGAAACTAACAACGAAGCAACTATATATTTTGAAGGATAATATTAAGTAGGAGGAACTAAACATGATATTTGGAAATATAAAGCACGAGAAAACGTATGCCAACTTAGATAAAGATTTACTTAGATGTTTAGATTATGCTAAAGAAAATGTATTATTAGACTATGAAAAAGGAAGCCACGTTATAGATGGAGATGATATTTTCGTAAATATAGTTGGATATGAGACTTGCGAAAAAGAAGATAGATTTTGGGAAGCTCATAAAAAATATATAGATGTTCATCTAATGCTTGATGGATGTGAGAGAATAGACTTAAACTTTATAGAAAATTTAGAACAAAAGCCTTATCAAGAAGAAGGTGACTTTCTTCCTCTTGAAGGAGAACCTAATAGTTATGTTGAACTTAGAAAAGGAGATTTCTTAGTTTGCTATCCAGAAGATGGACATATGACAGCTATAAAAGTTAACAATAAAGAAAATATAAAGAAAGCTATATTCAAGGTAATAGTGAGATAGTTAAAATGTACCTATAAAATATATTAAAAGGGAGAGTAGTTTTCTACTCTCCCTGATTTAGTATAAAAGCAATCAAATCCTATGTAAATTAAGGGGGTAAGGTATAATGGAAAAAATAGATGTATTTTTACTAATTGGTCAAAGTAATGCAAGGGGAGTAGGTAATCCAAAAGACAGTGAAATTCCAAATGAAAACTGTTTTGAATACTTAAAAAGCGGAGAAATTATAAAAATGAGATGTGTTTTGGAAAGTTCTGAAGGTGATGGAACTATAGCCCCTGCATTTTCAAATAATTGGAATAGCATGACAGGTAATAAAGTTTGCTTTATACATGAAGCTAAAGATGGATCAAGAATAAAAAATTGGAATCATGATGCAAATCAGTTTTTAAATGATGCTATAAAAAAATTTAATGAGGGATGTACAAAAATAAGTGAAAAATATGAAATAGAAAATAAATATGTCATATGGATTCAGGGAGAAAGTGATGCAAAATATGGTAGTGATGCATTATACTATAAAGAAAACTTAAAATCTATAGCAAATAGATTAAAAGATGAATGTCATATAGATAAAATGTTTATAAGTTTAACAGGCTATTGGTTAGGTCACAAAGATTACTTTATTAGAACTAGAAGAATAGCAGCATCCCAAGAAGCTGCATGCAAAGAATGTGAAATTTTATCACTTGGGAGTAAAAGAGCTATGACTTTCCATGATGAAAATTTAGTAATAGATGACGTTCATTATTCTCAGATTGGATTAAATATACTTGGAAAGGATTTAAGTAAAAATATATATAAATATCACACTACAAAAAAAGATTTAGAACTAGAAGATACTATAAACTTAGATGTAGAGAGAAACTATATTGAACAATTAGAAAATATAAGTAAAGTACTATAAAATAATTAGGCATGGAGATTGACTATGAAAAAATTCGTTTGTATAGATATAGGTGGAACTTCTATAAAATATGGGTTAGCACTGGAAGATGGAATAATAATAGATAAATCTAGTATGGATACTGAGGCACTTGAAAAAGGTGGATTTGGGATACTAGAGAAAATGAAAACAATAGTAAGAAAATATATAAGTGACAATAATATAAGTGGAATATGTATATCTACAGCTGGAATGGTAGACCCTGAAGCTGGAAAAATATCTTATGCTTTAGAACATTTAATACCAAACTACACAGGTATGGAAATTAAAAAGGAAATAGAACGTGAATTTAATATAAGATGCGAAGTTGAAAATGATGTAAATTGTGCAGGACTGGGAGAAATGTGGATAGGATCTGGAAAAGATAGTAAATCATCTATTTGCATGACTATTGGAACTGGTATAGGTGGATGCGTAATTTTAGATAATAAATTAGTTCGTGGGTTCAGTAATAGTGCCGGTGAAATTGGATATATGAATATAAATGGAGAAACATTCCAAGATTTAGCATCAACAACAAGTTTAGTAAAGAGAGTAGCAAAAGTAAAATCGTTAAATGAAAAAGATATAAATGGGAAAATAATATTTGATTTAGCAAAAAATAATGATGAAGATTGTTTAAATGAAATTGATAATATGATAAAATCATTATCAATAGGAATAGCAAATATTGCCTATTTAATAAATCCACAAGTTATAATATTAGGTGGAGGAATAATGGCACAAGAAGAGTTTTTAAAGCCTAAGATAGAGAAAGAACTTAAAAATACATTAATACCAAGTGTTTATAATAATACTAAAATTGAATTTGCAAAAATGCAAAATGATGCAGGAATGCTAGGAGCATTGTATAATTATTTACAAAAAGTGTATTAAGTTAGAAGGGTTTATATGAATATTTTAGAACAATTAGAGGTACCAGATTTTAAGGCTACAAAGTCGGATAAGTTACTTATAAGCTATATAAAAGAAAATTTATCAGATGTAGCTTATAAGCCGATTTCTCAAATTGCTAAAGAAAGCAATATTGGAGAATCTACAATAACAAGATTTGCAAGAAAAATGGGTTTTAGTAGTTTACAAGACTTTAAAGTTACATTAGCACAAGAGATTTCATCAAATAGGTATAAAAGAAATATAATAAACAGCAATATAGAAAATGACGAATCTGCTATTGATACTGCAAGAAAATTATTAAATTCTAACATTAATATTTTGGCAAATACTGTAGAAATAATAAACAGCGAGGATGTACAAAAATGCTCTCAGTTAATAATAAATGCAAAAAGAATATACTTCATAGGAATCGGTTATTCAGGTATAATTGCACAGGATTCAAATTATAAATTTATGAGAATTGGTTTAAACTGTACATGTTTTGATAGTAGTCATACAATGATAATGATGGCATCTATAATGGATGAAGGAGATTTAATTGTAGCAATATCTCACTCAGGAGAAACCGAGGAAATTATAAAAACAGTAAAATTAGCTAAAACCAATAAAGTAAACGTTATATCTATAACTGAAAATAAAGAGTCTGAGTTAAAGGATATATCAGATGTGAATTTAGGCTATATATCAGGAGAAACAGTTTTAGAGACAGGTTCTATATCATCTAAATTAGCTCAAATTTTTATGATAGACCTTATCTATACACAGGTAGTAAAAGAAGAATTTAATGAATCATTAGAGCGAAAAGTTAAAACTACTAATGCAATAAAGCTTTTTAATTTAGAGTAATCAAAATAAAATGATGCAAGTATAAGTATGCAAAAGTGTTTATTTATATTTACATCATTTTTTATTTATTAAAATTTAAAAATTAAGTGATAAAATATGTGTACATCAAAAATATACAAATATTATAGTCTTTAATATTCGATAACATACGTATAAATAAGCATAAAAAAGTATAAAAATAAATTATATATCGTATATTACCAAATTTTTATTTAATTTCCAACTATGATAATATTAATATTATAAACAATCGAGAAAAGGAGTGATTTAATGACCAAAAAGGTAATAGTATCAAAGACCTTTTTATTTATTTTTATTTTAAGTTTTATAGTAATGTTTAAAACATTATTTGGAGAAGAAAATACACTTATAGGCGTTACAGTAATAACTGCAACATTAATGTTTTTAGAAAGGGATTTGACATCAACATTATTAAGTAATTTTCTTAAAATATTATCAATAAATGTAATACTAGGCTCATTAGCTTTTTTTGCATCTCAAAATATTTGGATTGGTCTAATATGTAATTTTTTATCATTATTTATGGTTGGTTACTTTTTTAATTATGAATTAAGAAAGCCTATGTATGTTCCATTTGGTCTTCAATATTTATTTATGGTGAGTACACCGATTAATCTAGAACAACTGCCAATGAGATTTATGTCTTTAGTATTTGGTGCAGCCTTTGTAATACTTGTTCAGATAATTTTAAATAAGAATAAGCTACAAAAACTAGGAGAAAAAAACATTTCATTAATATGTGATGAATTAAAATATAAAATAAAATTATTAAAAGAAAATAAAAATACTAATACTTGTGATAAAAAAATAGAAGAATTATCAAAAGAGTTAAAAAGAATAATTTATGATAATAGAAAAGAAGAATTTTATGTTACAGAAAAAGGTATTAATTTATTAAATATTTTATTTTCCATAGAAAGGATAAGTTTAATACTTGATAGATATAGTCTTAATAATCTTGGATTGATTGAAAGTACTTTAGATAATCTGATAGAAAATAAAAATAAAATATTAGACACAATAAATAATGAATTAAACGATATAAAAAATTTATTAAAAGATGATACGGATTTAAATCTATTACAAAAATTAGAGGATATTAAGAAGAAAAAAGATTTAGACGATTCGTATTTATATGAGGTATATAATTTAGAAGAAAATATATATGAGAATATAAAACAATACAAAGTTAATAAAATAAAAACTGATACTAACAAAAAATTAGAAATACCACAAAGTTTTAAATCGATTTCAATACATAAGAGAAATTTTAACACTGAGTCTTTAAGATTTTCTTATGCTCTTAAGATAGGATTGTTAACAGCTATAGCAGGTTTTATAATGGATTACTTTAAGTTACAAGACGGAAGATGGATAATGTTTACTGTATTCTCTTTGACTCAAACATATTCAGAAAACTGCTTAACAAAGTCTGAACAGAGAGTAGAGGCTACTCTTATTGGGTCAGCTTTATTCTTTGTATTATTTACAATAATAAAAGATGAATCTATAAGAGGGCTAATTTTGATTTTAGCAGGATATATGAATTCATATCTAACTAATTATAAGTATTTAATAATATGTGTTACAGTATCATCATTAGGTTCAGCAGCAATTGCATCTAGTCCGGATATATTAGTACTACACAGAGTAATGTATATAATAATAGGTGCTATTATATCATTGTTGGCAAATAGATATATACTTCCGTATGATGCTAAAAAGGGTTATAAAGACTTAATAAATATATATAAAAATACAACTAAAGAAATAGTAAAGGAAATAGCTTACTATGCAAGGATAAGAATAATCATCATAGTATAAAAAATCTTTTATTAATACCAACATTAATAGAGGATAGGCTATTACTAGTTAATAAAATGTTTAATGATAGAAAAGAAGAAGAATTTATTAAAACGCAAAAAAGATTAATCAGTGATATGTATAACTTTTATATAAGTGTAAAGAAAGGTAAAATAGAAGATGGAAACCTTATTAATATGCTAGGCAATATAGATGATGTATCAAATTTTACAGTAGAAGAATATGAGGATTTTAGAGATAATATAATAAATCAAATGAAAAATATAAATTGTACAAATGATAAAATAGTATGTGAAAATTTAATATGTATATTAGATGAAACTATAAAGATAGATAGTAAACAGGAACTACAATTTGTATAATATAATAAAA
>NZ_JAFFPK010000128.1 GCF_017590215.1 Clostridium sp. CCUG 7971 | reverse complement strand
GGCCGGAGAATTAGCTAAGAGCGATGAAGACGTACTAGCATATGCATTATTCCCACAAGTAGCTTTAAAATTCTTAGAACAAAAATATAATAAGAATGTTAAAGAAGAAACTGATACTAATGAAAATAGTATTCAGTATATAACAGTAACTATGTAGAGAATAGGTGATAATATTATGGGAAATCAATTAACAATGATAGATGCCTTATCAATAACGGTATCGAGTATGACAATAGTATTCTTAACGTTACTAGTAATTTCAGTTATATTAGGTTCATTTAAGAATATATTCAAAGAAAAGCCTAAAGTTGATGTTAAGAAAGAAGTAGCACAAACAGTAGTAGAAGATGATGAAGAAGAAAGAATAGTAGTTGCATTAGCAGCATCTATAATGGCTGGAAATGGAAAAGTAAATCCAAATCTTCATATAAAAAGTATAAAAAGAGTTAAATAAAAATTAGACCAATTGCTTAAATAAGGAAAAAGAAAGGGATAAAAAATGAGCGCAAAAACATATCATATAACATTAAATGGAAAAGTATACGAAGTTGAAATAGAGGAAGTTAAGGCTGGAACAACTCCAAAGCAAACTGTACAGCCATCTGTACCTAAGCAAAAGCCAGTTGCTAGTGGAAATGGAGAAAGTGTAACTGCTCCAATGCCAGGAACAATAGTAAATGTATTAGTAAAAAATGGAGATGCAGTTAAGAAAGGTCAAGTGGTGGCAGTACTTGAAGCTATGAAAATGGAAAATGAAATAGTTGCTCCTGTAGATGGAACAGTAACATCAGTAAGCGTTGACAAAGGGCAAAATGTAAATCTTGGTGATAGCTTATTAGTAATAGCATAGTACCAGTCTTAAGGAGGAATTTAACATGGGAGAAATGATAACTAGCTTCTTTGCAGAGTCAGGATTTGCGATGCTGACACCAAAGAGTGCTATAGTAATAGCAATAGCTTGTATATTCTTATACTTAGCTATAAAAAAAGGATACGAGCCATATTTATTAATACCAATATCAGTAGGTATGTTACTTGCTAATATGCCAGGAGTAAACTTAATGCAAGCGGCAACAGATTCAGAAAGTGGAGGATTGTTCTACTATTTATATCAAGGTGTTAAGCTTGGTATATATCCACCAATTATATTTTTATGTATAGGTGCAGGTACAGACTTTGGACCAATGATAGCAAATCCAAAGACAATGTTATTAGGTGCAGCTGCACAGTTTGGAATATTCTTTGCATTTTTAGGAGCAATATTATTAGGTTTTAGCGGGCCAGAAGCAGCATCTATAGGTATAATAGGGGGAGCAGATGGACCGACAGCTATACAGTTAACGGGACAATTAGCGCCACATTTATTAGGAACAATAGCATTAGCTGCATATTCATATATGGCTTTAGTTCCGGTTATACAACCACCAATAATAAAAGCATTAACAACTAAAGAAGAACGTAATATTAAAATGGAACAATTAAGACCAGTTTCAAAAACTGAAAAAATAGTATTCCCTGTGGTAGCTATGATAATAGTTATAGGATTATTACCAACATCAGCTCCTCTTGTAGGTATGCTTATGTTTGGTAACTTATTAAAGGAATCAGGAGCAGTTCCAAAGTTAGTAGAAACTGCACAAAATTCATTAATGTATATAGTTACTATATTCTTAGGATTAACAGTTGGGGCGACTGCTAATGCTGAAACTTTATTATCATCACAAACATTAGGTATAATAGCAATGGGACTTGCAGCATTCTCTGTAGGTACAGCATCTGGAGTATTATTTGGGAAATTAATGTGTAAATTAACTAAGGGGAAAATAAATCCAATGATAGGTGCAGCAGGAGTTTCTGCAGTGCCTATGGCAGCGAGAGTTGTACAAAAAGTTGGACAAGAAGAAAATCCTTCGAACTTCTTACTTATGCATGCAATGGGACCAAACATAGCAGGAGTTATAGGGTCTGCCGTAGTTGCAGGTATACTACTTAAGTTTTTTGCTTAATTAATGCAATATAATAATATATATTAAAAATATGCACTTAGATGGCTTACATATCCATTAAGTGCATATTTTTTATGTAAGAAAATTGTATTTTATATGTTTATAAAAATGTTGATCGAATTAAATTTTGTATAGCTAATACATTATAAACGAATTTTTATTATTGATAAATATAAAAAGGTTAATGTATAATCTAGGATAGCTATAAAAAAGTAGTAATTGAGGTGTAAATAATGTTTAGTAAAATAGAAAGTTCGGATTTAAGACCAATGAGAGAAATAGTACTGTATGAACTTAGAAGTGCTATTTTTGAAAATAAATTAAAACCAGGTGATAGATTAGTAGAAAATATAATCGCATCGAGTATGGGAGTTAGTAGAACTCCAGTTAGAGAGGCATTAAGACAGCTAGAAATAGAGGGGTTAGCTATCAATATGCCAAGAAAAGGAACTTTAGTAAAAGGTATCTCAATAGAAGATGCTACGGAGATATATGATTTAAGAGAAGTTTTAGAGGGGCTAGCAGTAAGGCTTGCATGCTTAAATATATCTAGAGTAGAAATAAGAAGATTAAAAGAAATATTAAATACCATGGAAGGAAATATATGCGATATAGATTATCCAGACTATATAAAAGCTCATGGGGAGTTTAACTCTATAATTCTTCATGCAAGTAAAAATAAAAGATTAATCGAAAAATTAGAACATATATATGAATATTTAAAAAGCTTAAGAAAAGTAAGTTTAAATAATATGGAAAGAAGAAAAGTAGCACTAGAAGAACATATAAGAATAGTAGAAGCTATATCAGAAGGTGATGAAATTTTAGCAGAGAAAGAAGCTAGAGAGCATGTTGTTAATGCAAAGAAAAGTTTTATCGAAGGGTATAATTTATAATTAAATAATATTTTTTAAGTAAAGTAGAAACTACTTTACTTTTTTATTGACAAAAATGGATTACAAATGTAATATTTAATTAAGCTTACAAACGTAATCTTAAAAGGAGATGAAAAATGTGAATCAAATAACAGATGCAGAATTAGAAGTAATGAAAGTGCTTTGGGAAAATGGAAGTTGTAGTAGCTCTCAAATTGTTGAATTGTTAACTACAAGTACTGACTGGAAACCAAAAACAATTCAAACATTAATAACTAGATTAGTATCAAAAGAGGCTATAAATGTAGATAAAACTAATAAAAAATCATACATGTATTCAGCAAATATAAGCGAAGAAGAATACAAAACTTATGCTAATGAATCATTTTTAAAAAAACTATACAATGGATCAGTTAATATGATGCTATCTAGTTTTATAAAAGAAAAAAAGCTTTCAAAGGATGATATAAATGATTTAAAAAAACTACTTGATGAAGATAACTAATATATAAAGAGGAGAAAATATGAAGTTTTTTAAATATAAAAAAAATATATTTATATTAATAGGAGTCTTTATTATCCTATCATTAGGAACTATACTTTTAACAATTTATAAAAATAATAAACCGGAATTAGATTATGTAGCTCCCTTAGAATTAGACTATTCAACTTCTTTATATAAACATAAAACTAAGTACATAGGTGATATAAGTAATATAACAGAACTAGTATATAGATTACCATTAAGTAAATATTATAAATCGACAGAACTTATAACAGAAAAAGAGACACACGGTTTAAAACTCTTTTATGATATTGATAATAAAAATTTAAGCAAAGAAGAAATAGATAAAAATTTATACTCAAGTTCAGTAGTATTATTTTCTTTGATAAATAATTTAGACAACACTATCTTTAATATTAAAAACCATAGAGAAGAATATACTTTAGAGTATAAAAGAGAAGATATAAATAAAATACTTAATATTGATATAAGAGAAAAATCTAATACTTTAGAAAATTTTAAAGAACTAATTAGTACGTTAGATATTAATAATCTAAGTAGTGATAGTTTAGATAAGGCTATATCATTAGCTATACAAAATTTTTTTACACCAAATCCTGGAGAAGAGTTTGTAGCTGAAGGGCATGTAATATTAGATAAAGAAGAAAATGACAAAGAAGTAAAGGTATATTTAATATCAAGTGCAAATGCATATTCATTTGAAAATGAAATATTTACATCAACATCAGGGTATGGAGCTATGCCTATTGTTATGAAATTCTCTAAAAATGGAACTAACTATAACCATATATCAACGATAGAACCTCAGGATGGTTCGTATTATGTTGATTCTATAGAAAAAATGTTTCCTAAAAAATTATTAAAAAAAGCATTAAATCCAGATGAATATTTAAATAAACTTACAGAACAACAAGAAAAACAGACTAAACTTTATTTGAAAAGTATAAATAGAAAAACTAAAGTTCAAGGAGATTTTGTAGATAAAAAGCAAGCGCAGATAAGCATCGCTGCAAGTAATAAATTATTAGAAAAGGAAGAACTGCAGGAATACCCCGACTGGATTGGAACTAAAGAATCTCTTATAAATGGGATTAGGTATATCTATGAAACAAAGCAAGAAAAAGAAAATGGATATGATATTATTACTTACACAAAGAGAACTGAAGATAAAAGAATAATTGAAGAGTATAAATATAAAATAATTAATGACAAAGTAGAAGAAATCTAGAGTATATAAAATAATAAAAAATGCAATAAGTTAGTTTAATTAGACTAGCTTATTGCATTTTTTATTATCTATTTATTAATTACTATATTAATTTTATTTTATTATGGATATATTTTCTGATTTTTTTGAATATGTTTTAGTAAATGAAGAAGGGAGGTATTTTAATGAATAAAAAATTATCCAAAGATGCGTATGGAGGAATACATGGAAAAGACTATGTTCCATACGTAACAGACAAATCAAAAACAGGCGGAAATATGGCAGTATTAATTATAGGAATTATTTTAGCTGCTGTTTTTGCTGCTTCTACAGCTTATTCTGGTATGAAAGCAGGTCTTACAGTTGCAGCAGGAATTCCTGGTGCTATAATAGGTTCAGCATTTATTGGAGCATTTGCCCGTAAAAAAGGTATCCTTGGTAAAAACTTAATTCAAGGTATGTCAAGTGGTGGAGAATCAGTTGCCAGTGGTATTATATTTGTATTACCTGCTGTTATTTTAATTGGTAGTCAAATTTCTTTCTTAGAAGGTATAGCTGTAGGAATTGGTGGGGTTTTATTTGGTATTGGATGTGCATCACTTGTTCACAATTACTTAATTATTGAAGAACATGGTAAACTTATGTACCCAGAATCTATGGCTATTTCTGAGACACTTGTTGCTTCAGATACTGGTGGAGATGCTATAAAATACATGGGAATGGGATTTGGTATTGGTGGAGCCATTACTTTATTAACAGGATCATTTTTTAATGTAGCAAACAACGTAATTAGTTTTGTAGGAAGTAAATTCTACAAATGGAAGTTTGAAGTTGAAGTAAATCCTCTTCTTTTAGGGATTGGATTTATAGTAGGTCTTGAAGTAGCTTTAACGATGTTTGCAGGTTCTATATTATCAAGTTTTGGTATTACACCTTTAATAGGATACTTTACTGACCTTGCTGGTGAAGGTGCTAAAGTTTGGAATGACCCTTCAATGAGCATGAATCAAATGGAAGTTGGAGCAATTGCTGGTAACTATGTAAAATACATAGGTGCTGGTATGATGCTTTGTGGTGGTATTATAGGTGCTGTTAAACTTATACCAACAATTATAGCTTCTGTTAAAGAAACTCTTAAAGCAAAATCAAGTTCTGGAAATAATGGTTCATCTATTGAAATGTTAATTTTATTAGGTGGAGTAGTAGTTGGATTTGTAGCAGCATTTATGATTTCAGGTAATGCTATAATGGCAATTATTGGAGCTATTATATCTCTTTTATTATCTTTATTATTTGTTATAGTAGCAGGACGCCTAACAGGTACAATAGGAACATCAAACCTTCCAGTATCTGGTATGACAATTGCATCTTTAGTTATAGTAACATTAATATTTGTTTCAATGGGATGGACTAGTGAAGTAGATAATAAATCACTTCTTTTATTTGGTACATTTATAGTTGTAGCGATTGCTATGGCTGGTGGATACAGTCAATCACAAAAGGTAACTTATATTATAGGTGGTAGTAAAAATGAAATGCAACGTTATTTTACACTTGCTGGTATAGTAGGAGTAATAGTTGTTGTAGGTACTATATTATTACTTGCTGAACAACTTAAAGTTACTGGTGATGGTGCTCAATTTGCACTACCACAAGCAAACTTAATGTCAACATTAACTTCTGGTATTATGTCAGGTAAATTACCTTGGGTTATGATTATTGTTGGTGTATTTATGGCAATTGTTTTATATTTACTAGGATTACCAATTATGACTGTAGCTATAGGATTCTATTTACCAATTGCAACAACTTCTATAATTTTAGTTGGAGCATTAATACGTGTACTTGTTGAAAAAATGGCTAAATCTGAAAAAGAAAAAGAAGTTAAAATTTCAAATGGTATAAGTTTATCTTCTGGTCTTGTTGCTGGTGGTTCTATAATAGGTCTAATAGGTATAATCTTACAAGTAACAGGAATTGTAAAAGTAGGTTCACCTAGTGGATTTGCAGCGGGTAATGGCATGGCAGTAGCTTTATTAGTAGTTTTATGTATACTTTCAATATTACCTATTATTTTATCTAAGGTAAAGCATAATGAATAATAATGAAGTTTTAGATATTGTATTTAAAGTATCTGATAACATTGAATACGAAGTAGATAAAGAAGGATTAGTAACTGTAGTTGAAAAACAAGACCATAAAATACAAAATTTTTTCAGAAAATTGAAATTTAAAATTCCAATGTATAAGAAAACTACACTAGATAAATATGGCAGTTGTGTATTTTTACAGATTGATGGTAAAAAAACAATTAAGGAAATTGGTGAAGGTTTAGAATTTAAATATGGAGAAGAATCTCATCCTCTTTACGAGAGATTGTTGATTTTTTTAAATCATGTTGAAGTGAATTGTCACTATATTGAAAAGTTAAATAAACAATAAAAGATATATAAAAATAAAGGAGTTACTTCATGTACTCCTTTATTTTTATGCGTAATTTTGGGAGCCTAAAAATTTAATAAAATAAAAAGGATTTACACTAACTTATAATATGAATGTGTGAAAATTATTGCATCCGTTATGATATAATAATATTAGAAAATTAAGTAAATTAATGTATTAAAAAGGAGAAATCTAGTGATTATCAAAAAAGAAGTTAGAATAAGGGATGTAATAGGTGTAATAATATTATCTTCTGCAATAATATTGGGATTATATTTACTGATTACATTTTTAATTGGTATACATCTTGATAAAGATATTTATATTTTAGCACTGGGAATATTGATGATTTTTATTTTATCAATAAATATAATACAATCAAAAGATCATTTAAAGTACATGTACACAGATTTTAAAATTAAAGTAAATTTAAAAGAAATAGGTGGAAGATATTTAAACTCACTAGTAATAAATCTAGGAATTGAATATTTGCTAGTTGGAATACTTATATTAATAAATGCCAGCTTTACAAATAAAATATTAAATACTTCATCTTCAAAAGAGATATTATATACAGGTAGTATTATAATAAATTCTATAAAGGTAGTTATGATAGCTCCAATTTTAGAAGAAATAATATATAGAAAAGTAATCTTTATAAGATTATCTAAAAAAACTAATAAAGGTATAGGATTAATACTATCTTCAATAATATTTGGATTAAGTCATGCTAAAGAGTCTATGTTTTTTGCAATTTTATTTGGAATAGTACTTTGCATATTATACTTAAAATATGAAAATATATTAGTACCTATATTTTTACATTTTATAAATAACTTAATGTCAACTTTAATTTTACTAGGATCATTAGGTAAGAAAAGTAGTGGAGCAACCACTTTTGTATATCAAGGTTCAAGGTCCTACTTAATATTTGGCTCTATATCCACAATTATAGGCTTATATTTTTATATAAGATACATTAATAAAAATAAAGCTTACTTAAAAATAGATAAAAATCAAAATAACAAAACTGAAGTTAAATATACATAATTGGGTAATATATATGTAAATATATGAATGAGGTATGTCATGAGACCAAGTAGATTAGATGAAATTTTATTATATAATAAAAAATTTATAGAAAATAAAGAGTATGAACAATATGAAACAACAAAAAATCCAGATAAAAAGATGGTGATTTTATCATGTATGGATACAAGGTTGACTGAATTATTACCAAAGGCAATGAACATAAAAAATGGTGATGCAAAGATAATAAAAAATGCAGGAGCTACGATAATGCATCCTTTTGGAAGTATCATTAGAAGTTTAATTGTTGCAGTTTATGAATTTGATGCTAAAGATGTAATAGTTGTTGGACATTATGGATGTGGTATGAGTAATTTAGATACTAATAGCCTTATAAATAAGATGTTATCAAGAGGAATATCTAAGGACACTTTATCAACAGTATATAATTGTGGTATAGAAATTGATAAATGGTTACATGGATTTGATTCTGTAGAAGATTCAATAATAGAAAGTGTAAACGCTATTCAAAACCATCCATTAATGCCAAAGGATGTAAATGTCTATGGATTAATTATTGATCCTCATACAGGAAAAATTGAAGCTATATCAAGATAATAAAAAGAACTCTCTTAAGTAGGATTAAGAGAGTTCTTTTTTATATATTAAATTGAAAAAATTTGTAGGCATTATTAAATTACTTTTTTTAATTCATCTAAAGAATTAAATTCTAAAATTTCCTTCATTTTATTTCTATCCTTTATGAAACTATCACATACCATATCAGATATAGATGGATCCCCATAAACTTTCCAGTATCTAACTTTACAGAACTTATAGTTACCATATCCCATAAAACCAGCTACATCTTTAAGAGGATAACCTAAAAATATACCTATTTCATGAGGAAATTCTTTAGAATGAAGTTTATCTACTAAAACATCTATGTAATTATCTATACTGTAGTTTGATGGATAGCCTATAAACTTTAAAAAGTTTATATACTTTTTATTATCTAATACTTTAGATAAAGATTTTTTATTAATAAATAAAATCCTAGTACCTCCATCAGTTGTACTTATAACTTCATAGTTTACTTTAAAACAGTTACTAAAGAAGTTCTCTATATCATTAAGTTTATTTACTCTCATTTTATCCTTTAAAGGGATATTTAATATTTCACATGGTTTAGAACCTAGTATTACTGGTCCTAATACTTCTAATATCCATTTTATATAATCTGAATTTGTATTATTTTTGCAACAGTTTTTTACGCAATTATTATTCACATTATGCCTCCTGAAATTGATAATTGTTATTAATTAAATAATAACATGAATGAAAATAATTATCAATAACATTTATAAAATATTTTTTATAAATTAAAAATTAGCAATAAAACAAAATAAAGTAGTTACCCGACGTAGCACTTTATTTTATTTTGATAAAAATATAAAAATGTTTAAAATGTAAATAATAAACGATAAATATATTTAATAATATATCATAAGACTTGCAAATTACTAAAAAAATAAACATAGACTAACTAAAGCAAAATATAGTATATTTAAAGTGCATAGATAAATTTATGACGATTTTAAAGGGGGATATTTAATATGAATGAACAAATAAAATTAAAAGTTAATTCTCTACAAAATGATATAATATCATCTATTAAAGGTTGTGTAAAAATACCTAGTGTGATAGATGAAGCTACAGATACTTGTCCTTTTGGAGAAAATATTGATAAAGCTTTAAGATATACTCTAGATTTATGTGAATCTCTTGGATTTAAAACTGTTTATAAAGATGGATACTATGGATATGCAGAGATAGGTCAAGGAGAAGAACTAATAGGTATACTTGGTCACTTAGATGTAGTTCCAGTAGGAGAACTTGGAAGTTGGGAATTCCCTCCATATGATGGTGTTATAGATGGAGACAAATTATATGGTAGAGGTACTCAAGATGATAAAGGGCCAACTATTGCAGCAATATATGCAGTTAAAGCACTAATGGATTTAGGAGTAGAATTTAATAAAAGAGTAAGATTTATATTTGGGACAGACGAGGAAAACCTTTGGAGATGTATTAATAAATACTCAGAAAATAAAGAAGAAATACCAAACTACGGATTTACTCCAGATTCTAAGTTCCCAATGATAAATGCTGAAAAAGGATTGTTACAAGTATTTTTAAATGGAAAAGGTAGTGAAGATTTAGAATTATCACTTGGACAAGCATTTAACTCTGTACCAGATAAGGCTATATATTCTGGAAAACACAATGAAGATCTAATAAAAGAATTAGATAGATTAAAATTTGAATACACTTTAGATGTAGATAAAATTTGTGTTATAGGTAAAAGTGTTCACTCTGCTGTAAGTGATACTGGTATAAATGCTATAGCAAGATTAGCTATTGCACTTAATAATATAGGTATTCAAAATGATGCTATAAAGTTTATAGCAAAAGTTATAGGACAAGATGCTAATGCTAATAATATAATAGAAGGTTGTATGGATGATGTTTCTGGTAAACTAACATTTAACATAGGAAAATTAAACATAGATAAAGAAAAGTCTAGTATAGGTATTGATGTTAGAATACCTGTTACATATAAAAAAGAAGAATTCACTTCTAGCTTAGAGTCTAAAGCTAAAGAATATAATTTAATCTATGAAGAATATGATTATTTAGCATCAATATATGTTGCTGAAGATAACTTCTTAGTAAAAACTTTAAAGAAAGTGTTTGAAGAAGAAACATGTCTTGATGGAACACCACTTTCTTCAGGAGGAGCTACTTATGCAAGAGCATTAGATAACTGTGTTGCGTTTGGATCAGTTTTCCCGGGAAAACCTAAAACAGAGCATCAAGCTAATGAATATATAATCATAAGTGATTTAATGAAAGCTACTGAAATATATGCACTTTCAGTATATGAATTATTAAAAGGATAACTTATAAAATAATGTATATAAAAAGAGACTATAATTTTATAGTCTCTTTTTATATATTTACATATAAATAAATTAAAAATAATGCATACTTAATTAGTATATACGTAGATTATACATATATAGTATAAAATGGAGGTGTTATATGAAAATCTCTATATTTTTAGGAGCAGGAGCATCTGCAGCAGAAAATTTACCAATTCAAAATGAATTGTTTAGTGAGTATTTTAAAAAATTAAAACAAGATGATTTTAAAAGCGATATGAATATGGAATTATATAAATTTTTTAAGCAAATGTTTAATATTGATATTATAAAAGATGACATGGAAAAAGCTGAATTTCCTACCTTTGAAGAAGTATTAGGACTTCTCGATTTAGCAGAACAAAGAAGAGAATGTTTTAGAAATTTTGGTCTTGAAAATTTAAGTAAAAGAAGTGATAGTATAAGGTTTTTAAGACAATATATAATTTTATTAATGGCTAAAGCAATACATAAAAGCGAAAGAAGTAATAATTATCATAAACTATTAGCTAAAAATTTACTTAAAGAAAATTTACTAACAGATACAACATTTATAAGTGCTAATTATGATATACATATAGATAATGCATTAGCATCACTATATAAAAAAGAAAATCCTATAATGCTTGACTATGGAGTTAGATTTACAAATTTTAATATAGAAAATAAATGGGTACCTCCAAAAGATCCTTTAGTAAAACTTTATAAAATACATGGATCTTTAAATTGGTTATATTGCCCTGTATGTAGTAGTTTGACATTAACACCTTATGATGAAGGAATAATGAAACTTTTAAGCGAAATAGAAGAGGTAAAATGCTTAGAATGTAGAAGTTTAACAGTTCCGATAATAGTACCTCCTACGTATTTTAAAAATATGGATAATGTATTTTTATCTACTATATGGAACAAAGTTGAAAGCTCATTAAGAGAAAGTGATTTAGTTGTATTTTGTGGATACTCATTTCCTGATGCAGATATACATATCAAATATATGCTAAAAAGAATTCAAACAAATAGAAATACACAATTAAAGTTTATAGTATTTAATTATCATAAGGGGAAAAAAGATGAATCAATGAAAAGAGAAGAAGACAGATATAAAAGATTTTTAGGTAAAGATGTAATATTTACTAAAAATTCTTTTGAAGATTTTTCAGCTAATCCAATAAAATTTATAAATGATTCTTTAAAAACTTAATATTTTAAATTGAAAATATTAAGTCTTTAAATTTATTAGATAAAAAATAAATTTTATATAATATTTGAGTAATCTAAATAGACTATCATATAAAGTAAAATTATAATTATATTTATATAACTTAAAAAAATTACAATAAAGGGGGAATTTTATGATTGCAACAGTAGTTAATTGTCTAGCAATAGTGATAGGATGTTTAGTAGGACTTTTAATAAAAGGGAATATATCTGAAAAAATAAGTACTAATATAATGAATGGAATTGCTTTGTGTGTATTATATATTGGAATATCAGGTTCACTTCAAGGTGAAAACACTTTAATAACTATAATATCTATGGCAATAGGTGCTCTAATAGGAGAATTTATAGACCTTGATAAAGGGTTAAATAAATTAGGTGATAAGTTAGAAGAAAAGTTTTCAAGTGAAAAAGGAGAAATTTCTATATCAAAAGGTTTTGTATCAGCAAGTTTACTATTTTGTGTAGGAGCTATGGCTATTGTAGGAAGTTTACAAAGTGGATTAACTGGTAATTATGAAACTTTATTTGCTAAATCTATTTTAGATGGAATATCATCTATAATTTTTGCAGCTTCATTAGGTATAGGAGTTATGTTTTCAGCGATATCAGTATTTTTATATCAAGGAATTATAACAATAGGTTCATCTTTTATGTCGAATATACTAAGTGATTCTGTCGTAAATTCTATGACAGCTATTGGAAGTTTGTTAATAATAGGATTAGGTCTAAATATGCTAAAAGTCACTAATATAAAGGTTGCTAATTTGTTGCCTGCTATTATTATTCCGATTTTATTTGGATTATTTGGGTTAATATAGAAAAAAGTATTAGACAAATTTCTTATTTAGAAGGATTATACCACTAAAAATCAAATTAAATAGATATAGTAAAGTTTAAGCTGATTGTATTGAGATTCAAAGATAAGATTAGGGGGGAATGTAGTGAGTAAGTTTGATATAAATGGGGCTATTATAGAATTTGATGAGAAAATGGATAATTACAATGAAATAAGAAGGAAATTTAAAATATATGCAAATGACGCATCTAAAAGCTTTGAAGAAAATTGTCTAGGTAACATTAAAAATATTAAAGAGTTATCAGAAAATGGTTTGAAAATAGGCACTGATATTATTGAAGAAGTTCTTAAAAAGGGAGTAGAAACAATAGTTAGTTTTGATATTATAACAATAGATTTAAATACTTTTAAAGAGATTTATTGTAAGAGATACTTAGATTATGAAAGATTATTTAATAATTTAAATAAAGAAATGTTAGTTAATAATAAAAA
>NZ_JAFFPK010000127.1 GCF_017590215.1 Clostridium sp. CCUG 7971 | reverse complement strand
AAAAAATCTCTTTATCTGTAGAAGATCCTAGAGATGATATAACTGAAGAAGAAATAAAATCAGTTATGGAATTAGTACTTGCTAAAAATATATTCGCTCCAAATGGATTGGATTTAGTATCAGTTTTAGAAGCTAAAGTAGTTGTTACTGATACTACTCCTTATGACTTAGTTATAGGCTAAACTAATAAAGACTATGCTTTGAAACTTCCAACTTTTCTAGCATAGTCTTTTTATAATATTAAGAAATTATTGAAAGGTTGTGTATATGATGATTCAGAAATTCAAACAATGATAGCTTCTGTAGGCTTTCCTATATCTCTTAGCATGTATTTACTTGTTAGGATCGAAGGTAAGCTTCAAATTCTATCTGATAGTATTAATGAATTATCTAAAAATATAATAAGTATGAAATAACCTACATCTCTGATGTCATTTAGGTATTCTATGACTATATTTTCTATGCTTTCTTCCGTAAACGTAATTCCCTCCTAGGTTATAAATTTATATTATATAATACTTAATTTTTAACAAAATTAAAAGCTAATCATTTGACTAGCTTTATTTGATAATATTAATAGAATATAGATTATATCTTCCTTCTTTAGATTTACTAAGTATCCCAATTTCCTTTAAACAATTATAATAAGTTTTTTATAATTAATCAAAGCATTGATTTTACTAAATTTAGAGTGTATTATAAAATTTTAATTTCGTGGCACGTTTTTATTAATATATTATATGCTTGTGTAACTCTCAGATTTTGGAATTAATAATCTATTATAGCATCACTCAATTTTCTTCTTAAATTTCCAATACCATTCTCAAACATCAAATCTAATATATCTAAGCACTTCTCATTTACTTCATCTGTTCCTATTGATTTTTCATACAAAGACATAAGTAAATTTGAAATACTACCTTCAACTCCATATAACTTATATTCCAAAGTGCTAGATTGTTTTTTTAAATTTACAATAATAGACTTGCATAGTTCAAAAACTACTTCTGAAAACTCTAGAACTCCTTTATCAGAGTCTTCTAGATACTTAATAAAGTAATTAATAACCTTTTTAGATACCTTCTGTTTTAACATTTTATGTAATAAATCTTTATCTCTGATAATATCTATTTTTTTGTCCCAAAACAAACGATTATACAAATCTCCATTCTCATTATCTTCATCTAGAAATAAGGTTAATATTTCATTGCATTTATCTTTGTACTCTTCTATATCAAATAAATTTATTGCACATAAAATAATACTATATTTCTGACTATCGTTTAATTTACTTTTACTATATAATAAATTTCTTAGCTCGCCGTAACGTATATAGAAATTCGCTATAAAATATGCACCTTCTTTACATACATCTTTATCTTCCGAGAAAAACATTTTTTCAATTATATTATTTAGTTCATCTTTATATCTTTTATACATTAAATATACTAATTGCCTACTATATGGATGTGTAGCAATTCTAAAGTCGTTATTTAATACACTCATAGTTAGGTTCTCAGACATGGTTCTATCTATATTGTATATAGGAGATAAACAATTAATTGCTGACAATCTAACAGATGGATTTTTGTCTACTACTAAAGAATTTACTGCACTTCTAAACATTTTTAATAGTTCTTTTCGTTCCCATAAAATACTGCCTATTGTTTCTGCAGCACTTCCTCTTACACAATTAATAGAGCTTGACCATAACATATTAAATGTTTTCATCTCTTTATCATCTTCATTCCATACAATAATTTCATTTTCACCAGGGTGAGGATGTTCTATTGCTAATTTTGATATTTTCTCTAATATGCTAATACTCCAGTTCTCCTTACTTCTATTTTTGATAGAAGTACATAATGTCTTTGCACAATATGAGTCGCTAAGAGCATATTCAAATTTATTTATGATTAATTCTGAAGTTTCAATAGTAATAGGCTCCCAATTACTTTCTTTAACATCAATGTTTGGACACTCATTTAATCCTATTAATTTAAATACTTGATTAATGTATAAAATATCAGTATTATCTGGTAGGCTTAGTGCTAGTTTGGCAAATCTAGTTGGATTCTTTTCAGCTACTTTACCAAATGTACTTGCAAATTGATCAACAGTACTTTCATAGAATCCACCTTTTGTTTCAATCCATTTAGAGTTTCTTCTTTTTTCTACATTCTTATTCGCAATTATCTTAACCCAAGTCTTATCACTAAATAAATGTGCCTTAGGAGAGATTGTTGATGAAACAAAACCTCCATGACTTTCACTTTTTTGATGTCTCAAATATACATTTTTGAATCTTCTCTCTAAAACTGGAATTAAGTTTTTTGACTTAATAGACAACTTTTCTTTGCAAATATATGGTAATAAACTATACTGAATTTCTCCCCAATAATGCCAATATACATGATATTCATTTCCTTTTGAATTAGTGTCTATTCTACGCTTAAGTGTATCAACATCATCTTTGTCGCGGTAATTATATATGAAGCCTTCTAATTTTATAAATTCATCTTCTGAACAATATGGACTAAATTTACTTATTATTTGTTTAGTATGGTAAAGTTCATCTTTATTTTCTCCAGATCTATTTAGTAAGTGTATCCCTTCATTAACACATATCCAGCTAATAATATTATTCGCATATTGTTCTGGTAATTCAAAAGATGATTCTAGTAATATCTCATTAATTAAAATTGAACTAAAATTTTTATAATACTCTAGTATTTCTAAAAATATATCTACATCTTTTTCTATTATATCTTTCATAGCTTTTTTTAATAGATAAATACACGCTCTTGCTGGATTTTGTAAATCATTATAACTAACTTTCCATCCATATAGATTCTCAGAGTAATATTCATTTTCTTTGGGTACTAGTGGTAGTAATATTTCACAAGTTAACTTGCCATCGACTGTATCTATTTCATCTATTTCAGCAAAAATTCATCAATGCCCCTGTATATATCGCTTCTCTTTTTCTTATGTGAGTAAGTGGTTATTTCCTTTAATATTAATAAAGCACGCTTAGGTTTTTTTTAAACAATTCATTGAAAAAGAAATATCTTTCTAAAAGCTTTGAGCTAGATTGGATTAGTTTCATTCTTATTGAAAACATATTTTCAGAGTCAAGATAAATCTCATCACACATGCAGTTATACAAAATCATATCTAATTCAGGATTTTTTAAAATATAAGGAGTAATTACTTTAGCTATCTCATCTTGTATTTTAAAATTCACAGATTTTAAAAGCGAAACTGCAAGTTGAATATCATCCATACTGCCATCAAGCCATAAGTTTATTGTATTATTTTTAATTAAATATAGTACAAAAACATCATGGTTCATAAATACCGTATCTATAAAATCATTTTTGTATTTGTCATCGTTAATATATTTATTTAACAAATCCTCTAAAGATCTGGTAACACTACTACTTTGACTAAGTACTTCCAAATATAAATACTTCATAAAAAATCTAATTTCATCACTATCAAGTATTTGATATCCTAATTTTACAAACAAATCAAAATCAGCTTCCTGTATTATTTGAAGTAGCATTTGTATTTGGTATCTTTTCATTGGTGTTTGTTTTCTTTTATCTCCTATAACTCCTATTATATCCTTTGGTATCTCCACTTTATCTAACATTTTTTCAACTAAAAAATAATCAAAAAAGCTCTGGTGTACAAATGAGATTTTATCATTGTTATCATTAATCAATCCTTCTGATTTTAAATAACTTACAGCATTAGGCGATTGATTAGTAATAAGTCTTTTATGTACTTCTAATCTACCATGTTGCTCGATTAGCTTTACCATTTTTTCTATTACGTTCTTTAAATCTTGGCTCGAATACCCTTGGCTCTCAAATTTTATTATAAGTTGTTCTTCCCATAATCTTATCAACTCATTGGAAGAACTAATTTTATTTAGTTTACTGTTATCATCTAACTGTGACCAAATATATAGGTTATTTGGAACTTTTAATATTTCTTTCATCCTTTTCAAAAAGTTATTATATAAATTTCCAACAACTTTTTCTACATCAGATTCATCTAGTTCATGTATTTTTATGTTTCTCCATTTCATTCCTTTTTTAGTATCAACTTCATTTTCAGACTTAAATAGAGATTTTATAGACTTATCATTTTCATAATCATAAGTTCTACAAACAAATACAATAGATATATTGTTTTCTCTTTCTATATTTAATTGTTGTACTTGCCTTATCATTTCCTTACAAACTTCAATAGATGTGCTAGAATGAGCATTTGTCCATCTTATTGCATCTAATTGATCAAAAATAATTACCGCTTTTTCATATTTATAAAGTTCATGGATACAATGTATTGGTGATGCAGGTAAATCTAAGCTCTCACCATATTTTTTGGCATTATCCTTAGGTATTCTCCTATCCATTTTTAAAGCTAATACTCCAATATTTTTAGATTTAAGTCTATTTAATAAATTATATACACATCCACTTTTCCCATATCCAGCTTTGCCATGAATAACTACTGAGTTTCCATTTTCTATTTCATATAAAATTTCCTCTACTTCTTTTCTTTCAATAAATTTATTATTTATAAGACTTAGTGAGTCTATAAATTCTTGATTTAATTCATTTATTCTAGGCATAATTCGGTTATCCAAAGATAAATTACGTAATAATATTCCTTTACTTTGAAGATATTTAATTATCATATTACTTGTAACCCTATGACCTAACAAATCTTCTTCTATAACATAGTTAGCTAATAGATTATATATAATTTCAGAATTACCTATGAAGTATAATTCTATTTTATCTAAAATATTCTTCTTTCCATTTAAATCATCTGCAACAATATAAGCATCCGTTCTACTTAGATAATCTTTCGCTTTTTTTATATCACCCTCGTCAGTGGTATTCAATTTCATATATCTACAATAATCCTCAAAAGAGTTTCTTGATTCTTTACCAGAATTTTTTATCTGATACTCATAAAAATCATCACTACAAATATTGGAATTTAATGCTCTTTCATGTAAACTATGTAACATCATACATGGTATAGGAGAAACTAGTATAAACTTTGCATCACAACTTCTATCTAAATGTTTTTTAGAGTTTTCTAAAATATTTTTACTATTTAAGTCTGCAATAGTCCATTTCTCTTTACTTGCATTTCGCCCTTTACATTGATGATATTCTTTAGAACCATCCTTATTAACAATTATTACATCTACCCCTTCTTCTTCATCTCCTATGGCTTCTAGTATAATTGAATCAATCTCCTCTTTAACTATGTCGATCATTCTATTTACAACCCATCTTGATTCATACCTATTTCCTAGCTTATCTGCTCTGCCTCCAAGTTCATACGATGCCAATATATTCCCCTCCATTCTAAATATATTATAAAATACATCGTTAATTATAAAAAGCTTAAACTCAAAAAAGCCTAGTAAATCTTTTAAATAATTTACTATACTATTTTTTCATTTTATCTCTGAACTTAAACTCTAATTTCACCACTAATAGGTTTAGGAATTAAACTTTCTCTTAATTCTCTAAATGGTCTATTTTTTATATTATTAAATTCAATTTCATTAAATAACTTGTTTCTGTAGGTCTCAAATTATATTATAATAAGTAAAAAATACTCACCTACCATATATTCTATAATTCAGCCTCTTCCCCCTAATCTCAACCCTATAACCTTTACACATCTCAACTAACCTACTACCAATAGCCTCATCAATCTCAATCAACTCCTCAAAACCCTTCTCACTACTAACAATAACAGGCAAACTATTAAAATACCTATGATTAACAAGCTCAAAAATAATATTAATATCACTACCACTCACACTACCCTTAAGCAAATCATCAATAAGTAGAACCCTAGCATTTTTATACCTGTTCATAACCTTATGATAATAAACCTCATCCATAATATTTTGCTTAATCCTAACAATAACATCCCTATACCCCATATATAAAACCCCAACACCACTATCCATAAGCTCATTAGCTATAGCCAAAGACAAGTGGGTCTTACCAGACCCAACTTGTCCAACAAACATTATAGAATTATTCCTGCTTTTTTCTATACAATCAAAATCATTAACATACTTAGTAGCAACTCTATAAGCATCAAAAGTTTGAACATCACAAGCATAATCAAAATTATCAAAAGTCTTATTCCTAAACTCTTCACTTATACCACTCTTTTTAAGAATATTACAAGCTTCTCTTATAGCCCTACATTCACAAGGAATTGCAACTCCATCATCTATTATAAAAGTCAAATCTCTACACTTATCACATCTATACTCACTCTCTACCTCTAATTGACTCCCTTTCTCTTCTAACAGATTCGATTTCTTCATCTGTTGGTCTTCTATAAATTCCTTCATCCTCTTTTTCAAATGCTCTGGCATATTTAGAT
This sequence comes from Clostridium sp. CCUG 7971, assembly GCF_017590215.1. Classification (GTDB taxonomy): domain Bacteria; phylum Bacillota; class Clostridia; order Peptostreptococcales; family Peptostreptococcaceae; genus Faecalimicrobium. The sequence continues at coordinate 20,158 of NZ_JAFFPK010000127.1, read as the reverse complement.
TTTGAAGACTCACATTTATACTTTCCATAGTTATCTCCCCTATTTTTTAACGTTATCTCGTAAGCTTTTAAATCATTAATAGACTTTATATTGTTATCACTCCATTGTTTTAAAATTCCGTTTATATATCCCTTATTGCACTTGCCTTTATCAGTTGCAATCTCTATTGCTCTTTTAAAAAGTTCATAATCTATACTTTCACACACTTCAAATAACCACTGCCCAACAATAGGATTTATAAGTCCTACATTTTGTTCATATAAAGTTTTAAACTTACTTATATTACTTACATGCTTATTATCTAAATCTTTACTGCCTAAATTAGTTTCACTATCTAAATTACAGTTAACAAGTTTTTGTTTTTCTTTATATTTTTCTTTTTCTTCTTCTTTTTGTTTTTCTTTTTCCCCATAGTGGTTATCTAGTTTGTGTTCATCATAGGCTACGGGTATAGATACACTATCAATAGTGGTATTTAATTTTAAATTATTAGTATCTATACTGTATCCATATCTATTGCACTCATTTAAAAATAATTCAATAAGTTTTCTACTCTTAACGTTCAGTAACTCTTTTTCTATACACTTTTTAACTTTAGGACTTACAACCTTATTATGCTTTATCCAATTCTTTAAAAATAGTTCTTTAGTATCTTCAAAATAAACAATCTTTTTATATTCTTCAAATCTACATATAAGCTTTTCTACAGTCTCACGATTATATCCAGTTTCAGTTTCTATAATCCTTTTAGGTAACTCATATATGCCACACTGGCTAGTCTTACTATTTGTCATAAGATAAATATAAAAGTATTTCTCTTCAGGAGTTAAATCAAGTACAAAACCATCCTGCCAATAATCTATGTGTATATGCCTATAAACTGCCATTTATCTTTTCCCCTTTCAAATTTTCTGCCCATTTAGTTGAAATCTATAGTGAGTATTTATAATATACTAGCGCAGACACGAATATATAAGTCGAACCGACATTATATATAATCCTAAATCTAAGTTGCTCGTAGTAACCTAGCGAAGATGTTAATATATAAGTCACACCGACAATGCGTTAGCCTGGAGGAAGACTTATATATTAACGTCAAGCGTATCTACACTATCAACTAACAACATATCACTATCAATAACATCTTTCACACTTTCATCAAATGCAACAGCCTTTTGCATTTCAATACTTAGTGGTGCATATTTAAGAAGTTTTTTAATAACAGTCTTTTTAGCCATAGAATCAAACTCTTTTTCCCATATCTCACTATCAAAGCTTTTAGAATACTTCTTACCATGATTTTTAACTTCATCATAAGTCATAAAAACAAAATTATATCCACTTGGCTCTAAATGATAAACTGCATAATATCCAATAACTTTTCCTCTGTCTCCTTTTAAAAGAGGCTTATGAATTAACTTTTGTTCTAGCCCATAATCTATATCAAATTCATCATTTTCTCTAACTTCATGTGCATACAAGGTTTTTAGTTTTCCACTTCTATGTGCAAGTTCAAGCAGTCCTTTATATCCAATTTGAAACTGTACTTTACAGACTCCATCTACTTTATATGGTATTAAATATGAAAGGCCAAGAGGTGTGTTTGGTTCAAGACCAAGTTGAGCACTTTGCATCATAGATGCAATAAAAGTCATTGGATCACAATTTTGAAGTTTTTGATTTGAATTAAAAGCAGTTAAAGAAACTTTTTGAAATCTTTCACTACTTAATTGACTAGGAAGTGCTTGTTCTATTTCCCCTTTCATTTTTATCATAAGTTGTTTCATAGCGTAAGCTTTATTTATAGCTATATTACTTCCTTTATCTTCTTTATTTTTTAATGTATCTTTTAATTTACTCATTTGTATATCCCCCTATATTCTAAACACTCTTGATGTGGTAGTCTTCATATACTTGTCTGCTATTTCTGGGTGTTCTTTTTTTAATCTTTTACTATCTAAACTACTTCTAGTTTGCTTTTTCCAAGTAATTTTTCTATCTCCCAAATACGCTATTTCATAATCTTTCATTTGTAACTTAAGATATTGTTCTATTGTCTTTTTCTCACTATCTAAATCTTTTATAAGTCCACAAACTTCATCATATCTATTTAATAATTCTTCTTTTTCAAATAATATAAGCTCTTCATCTATACTATCTTTATATAAATATTGAAGTACTTCCCCATAATCATCACTTCCATCAGGAGTTGGTAGTTCTCCACCAATCACACACTTGTCCCAAAACATTTTTTCCAAATCCATAATTTGATTTATAAGATCTTTATCTCTATCTAATTTATGAATTACAAATTCCTCATTACCAATAAGTACTGCTACATAACAATGAGTAGCTCCAGTTACTGCCATATAATGATGACATTGTATTTGATAGTGGATAGGAACTTCTTTTTGCCATAATTTTTTAGAATAGGTATTAGTAACTTTGCACTCTAAAAAAGCTTTCTCTCCTATAACTGCTCTATCTATATTAGCTATTGCAAAAGTATATTTATCATTTTTAAGTATCCCGTTAATATTTCTTACCTTCTTACCTGTCTTTAAAGTAAATTCACTAGCTACAAAGTTTTCTAACTTATTTCCAAGCTCCATCCTATAATTTACCTCTTCATTTATATCTTCTTTATCAGCGTAGTAATTTTGAGCAATCTTATCCATATATACACTCATTGAGCTTTTATAAGGACTAAGACCTAGCACACTTGCTGCATCACTTCCACCTATTCCGCATTTTCTTTTTTCTAACCACTCATCTTTACTCATATTATTAGTTTCATAGGCTATATATGAATCTAAATATTTTCTCATTTGTTTTCCCCCTGTATCTTAATTAAACTATTATATTAACATTCAAATTTTCCTAGGAAATATAGTTGCCCTTTACCTGTTATAAGTGTTGTAGCTGAGATTATTTCCCCTTCTGAAGTTTTAACTATACTTTCTGAAACCTTAAACAGTCCTTGTTCTACATAAACTTGCTTTGGAATATTTTTATCTTTTCCATTTTTTATAAGGTATCCATTGTCTCTAAGCCAACTAAATAATCTGTTTCTTCCAATAAGTATGTCGTTATTATTTAGTACCTTAGCAAACTGACCTATAGTTATTGAATCACTAGATTGTGCTATAGCTTTTCCAAAGTTTGTATACGGTCTATCTAAAGTTATAATATTTTCTAAGCTTTCTGCTCTTTTTAATGCTATAAGTTTTGATTCTTTTTCTACTTTTAATTTAGTTGCTAACTGAATTATAAAATCTGGATTTTCTAGGGTTTTGCTTATTACATCATCATTTAAATATGCTCCATGATTTCTTATACTAGGGATAACTTCTTCCATTATCCATTTTTCAAATTTTCTAGCACTTGGTAGCTTTGATTTTATGATAAGTCTATATAAATTGCCTTCATCTATAAATTTTTTACTTACATATTGAATTGCATTAGTTAAATCACATTTTTTACCAGTAACTACCCCTACGTCGTAAAAAATTACCCCCTCTTTTTTACAGTGACTTATTATTGCAGCTCTAGGATTTGAGTATCCTAAAATTTGTGCAACTGGTATAGCTTCTATATACTCTTTATTGTCTTTGACAACCACGCTTAATTCTCCAAACTCACTATTATTAAAAATTTGTAAGCCTCCCACATTATTCCCCCCTTTTAAAATTGCTCTTTGGTAACTTTATTTGCAAAATTCGCTTCGCTTAAACCACTGCGTGGGCACTACTCTTCATGTAGCCAACGACTGCGTCCGTTGCTTAAGCAACGTGTTGGCGAATAGTTTTAAATTTAGTAGATGGAAATTATAATTTCCTTATATTTAAAAATATATCATTAACTTCTTCTAGGTTAAGATCTAAGTACTCACTAATTCTTGCTACTTCCTCTATAGAAAATTTATTTTTACCATTTTCCTTCATATTGTAACTTTTAGTATTTATCCCTATTTTAGCTGCTATAGCTTCTTGTGTAAGCCCTTTTAAAACTCTTTTAGATTTTAGTAGTCTAAGTCCCATTATCTTCCCCCTTAAGTGTTTTTTATTTATTTCTACTTATTTTTTCTTACCACTTTTACAATTACATAGTATTACTATATTATTCCATTGTCAATTACCCATTTTGCAATTTATTTCAATAGGAGCAACTTTTCAAGCTTTTTTATTACCTTTTTTATAATTTTATTTCCTTTTTTGTAATATCGTGTTACCATTTAATTACCAAATTGTTACAAAAAATATTTTTAAAATAAAGTTTATTAAATATATAAAACGTTGTTATTAACAATACAAAATAGTTAGAAAAGGAGTGTTTAAATTGGATACCATAGGATATAGAATATCTAAAGCTAGACGTCATATGAATATGAATCAAAAAGAATTAGCTATAAAAGCCAATATAACAGAAGGTAGTCTATCTAGATATGAAAATGATATAAGAGAACCAAAAGCTGCTGCTCTTACACAACTTGCAAAAGCTCTAGAAGTTTCTACTGACTACTTATTAGGCATTAGTGATGAAATGGAAGTTGAAAATAATAGTTTAGATGATAAATCTGAAATAGAATTTGAAGCTATAGTTAAAGAAGCTGAAAATCAATTTATACAAAGACGTGTAGTGTTTGATGGAGAGCCAGCTGCAAAGGAAGCAATCGATGGGATGCTTAAAGCAATGAGAATGGGTATGCTTTTAGCTTTAGATGAACAAAAGAAAAAAAGAAATAAAAGTATTTAGCCAACATGTTACTCAAATAAATATACATTTTAAAAGGGTAGATTTTGCTATTTAGATAAATATAGTCTATGTTAGACTTTCTTGTAGTAAATAACAAAAATAATGTAGAGGTTATAAACCTCTACATTATAAATACTAACTATTGTATATGAATAATTCATCTACTGTTACACTTAAATTCTTCGCTAATTCAAATGCTAGAGATAAAGTTGGGTCATATTTATTGTTTTCAATTGCATTGATAGTCTGCCTTGAAACATTGCATAATTTAGCAAGTTCATCTTGAGATATTTTTGAATTTTTTCTAAGTTCGTTTATTCTATTTTTCATGCTTAGTCTCCAAATTTCTTTTTTGTAAACAGTAATTCCAGGGCAAATACAATTGATGTTATTGATAATAATATAAATGGATTAATTCCCTTTACACTCGTATCTTTTACTAATGAAATATAAGCCGATTCAAAAACTGATATCATTAATATTCCTACAAGAATAATGAAAGTTCCCTTTATTGCTTTGTTTATAATAAAATCACGTCTTTCATCACCTTGCTTAGATAGTGAAGTTAGCATCATTGCTATTGATATTCCCATCACTACTAAAACTCCAAAAAATAATATTATAAAAATGTTCATATAAATCTCCCCTTCTTATATAAAAATGTAAAAAGTTTTTTACATATAACTTTATAACCTCTTAATATACTCATAACTATTTTAGATATTCAGCATTATCAAGAGTAAGTTTTAAAAAATATTACAAAAACTTAATTATAACATATTAATATTGTTCACCAAATTTACTCTACAAATTGGAATTTATAAGGTAACTGCCTAACTGTTCACTAAACAAAACTCCAATCAGCTCACCTTGGTATTGATGAGATTACAGAAATACAGTTCTATTTGCAAAGCGATGAAATACCAAGTGTTTATATACTTTTGACAGACTTGAAATATAGTCTGCTATTTTTATCTCTTGACTACATGGTATTAATTACCTATAATGTACTTATACAATAAGTACATTATATAACAAAAGGAGATGCCATGTGGAAATTATAATCAGTAGTAATACAAATAAGCCAATATACGAACAAATAACATCACAAATGAAAGCTATGATTATGAGTGGAGAGTTAAAAACAGGTGATCCAATCCCTTCTATGCGCTCACTTGCTAAAACAATTCATGTTAGTGTAATCACAGTTCAAAAGGCTTATGAAGACTTAACACGAGATGGTTTTATTGAAACCACCGTTGGAAGAGGAAGCTTTGTAGCTGCTCAGAATAAAGATTTTATACAAGAAGAGCAGCAAAAACAAGTTGAAGAGCATTTGATGATAGCAGCTGACATTGCTCGCACCAACGGTATTAAGTTAGAAAAAATAACAGAACTACTTAAAATATTCTATGAGGAGGATTAATAAATGGATTACGCTTTAAAAGTTGAAAAACTTTGTAAGGTTTATGAAAATACTAATTTCAAATTAGATAATGTTACTTTTAACATCCCTAAAGGCTCTATTTTGGGGTTTGTTGGAAAAAATGGTGCTGGAAAAAGTAGTACAATCAATGCAATTTTAAATATTATTAAAAAGGATACTGGAATAGTAAAATTTTTCGGTTACGATATGACTGATGATGCTATTTCTATTAAAGAAGACATTGGTGTTGTATTTGATACCGTTAATTTTAACCAAGATTTAACGGCGAAGAATATGGAAAAGATTTTGTCGGATATCTATACAAATTGGGATAAAGATTTATTTTTTTCTTATCTTGAAAAATTCAAAATTCCGAGTGATAAAAAGATAAAAACATTTTCTCGTGGTATGACTATGAAATTTTCAATCAGTATTGCTCTTTCTCATAAAGCACGTTTTCTAATTTTAGATGAAGCTACAGCAGGTCTTGACCCAGTTGTAAGAGAAGAAATTTTAGATACATTTTTAGATTTTGTGGAAGATGAGAATAACTCTATTTTAATATCATCTCATATATCCAGTGACCTTGAAAAAATTGCTGATTATATTGCGGTTATTGATAATGGTAAAATTATTTTAACAGAAAGCAAAGATGCTTTAATTTATAAGTATGGTATTGCCCGTATGAAACGAAATGATTTTGATAAACTTCAAAAATCTGAATATATTTCTTACAGACAAAGAGGCTTGCAGATTGAGGCTTTAATTTCAGATAAAGTTAGTTTTTCAAAAAAATATCCAAATATTACTATAGATGTAACAAGTATTGATGAAATTTTACCACTTATTACAAAAGGAGAACAAATAAAATGAAGGGTTTAATAAGAAATAATTTTTATTCAGTTGGAAGTGCTTTAAAATGGAATATAGCTTTTTGCATTGTTGTAAATTTTGCAGTCATAATTGGAGCAGAGAAAATCACTAACAATGATACTATTTTAACAATATTGATAGTTGGACAAATAATAAATTTTACAGGTTTGGCTGGAACTGCCCTTCAAAAGGATAACACTTCAAACTGGAGTAAATATGAAAGAACTTTACCAGTAAAAATACGTTATATTACAATGGCAAGATATATTTCTTTCATAATTTTTTCTATTATAGGAGTTTTGTTTACTACACTTACTGTAGTATTATTATCTGTTATTTCAGCTCAACCAATGAATCTTGAAAAAGTTGGCTATGGATACAGTTTTGGAGTTACATATTCTCTTTTAGTTCCAGCACTTTTATATCCATTAGTATTAAAATTCGGAGCAGATAAAGTAAATACACTCCTACTTACTTCCACGGGAATTATGTTGTTTTTATTTAATGGTGGAAGTGTAATTTTAACACCATACTTGATTAATTTAAACAATGCAAATATGATTTATAGAGTAGGTTGGATTGTTATTAGTGCGATAATGCTTATATTTTCTTATTTTATCTCTCTTTCTATATATAAGCGAAAAGAATTTTAATTTATTATTATCACATCCTCATATCACCTAAATATAAAAAGAGATCTATAGCAGATCTCTTTTTTCATTACGCTCTTTTTAATTTTTTCATAACCATATTTTTAAGCATCTTAAATTCTCTAACCTTAAACTTACTAATAAGTATACCATAAACAACTGCACCTACTAACACAGATATACCAGTAGCTATAACGTCTTGAATAAATCCAACTCCTAATATATTACTTGATAACTTATACATAAAGTATGTTATAACACCCATTACTATAGAAGCTATTAAAGACTTTATAAAAGTTCTAATTATTCGATCTTGTCCATAATACTCCATCTTTTTCTTTAATCCTCTAAATAATAATAATATACCTATTATAGAAGATAAACTAGTAGCAAGTGCTAGTCCACCAATACCAAATACTTTCATTAATGTAACATCAAAGAATATGTTAGCACCCACTGCAATTATCCCATTTATCATAGGTGTTTTAGTATCCTTTAATGAATAGTACACTTTGCTTAGTATATCTCTAAGGCCATAAGCAATCATACCAACAGAGTAACATATAAGGGCAATTGCAGTCATTTGAGTAGACTTATCATCAAAAGCCCCTCTTTCAAATAATATTCTAACTATAGGAGTAGCAAGTACTATAGCTCCAACAGTTATAGGAAGTATTATTAAACTTACGCAGTTTACACTAGTTGATACTGCATCTGCAAACTTTCTTTTATCATTATTAGTAGATAATTTTGCAAGTGTAGGATATATAACAGAACCTATACTAGTTATAAATAGTCCTAAAACAAAGAAATTAAGCTTATTCGCACTGTTTAGTGCAGCTATAACCCCATCACCTAAGCTTGAAGCTAAACTTCTATCTACCATAGCATTGACTTGATTTACAGCAACACCTATTAAGACAGGAAGTATTAGCCATATCATCTTTTTAAAATACTTGTCTTTAAAATTAACTACAGGTTTAAACTTGTATCCACGCTTTATAGCAAAAGGTACTTGGAATAAAAATTGTGAAGCCATACCTATAAGGGCTCCTACTGCTAGTATATAGAATTTACCTGTAATACCACCAATTACCATAGATATAATTATTATAATATTATTTGGAAGTTGCACCATACCAGGTATAGTGAAGTTTCCTTGTATTTGTAAGTAAGCAGTCATAATATTGCTAAGGCCTATAAATAAAACACCAACTATTATTATCCTTACAAACTCAACAGTCATTGCTAACTTTTCACCAGTAAAGCTAATAGCAAATAATTTTACTATAGGCTCTGCAAATATATAACCAAATATACTTAAAAGTATACTTATTATACTAACTATACATAATATATTATTTGCAAATATTTGAGCTCTTTTTTGTCCACCATTTTCAAGTGCTTCTTGATAAAGCGGTATAAATGTAGTAGAAAGTGCAACCCCAACAGCAGCAAACACCACGACCGGTATATTCATAGCTGTTACATATATATCACTTTGTGCACCCGTCCCATAAAAATACATTAGGACTATATCTCTAGTAAATCCTAATATTTTAGATAGCATAGTAACTACCATAAGCCAAAATGCTGATTTCGCTAAATTATTACTCATAAAATCCTCCATGAATCTTATAATTATTTTTCATTGTCAGTATTCCTAGTATATCATTAGATTAATTTTTTGAGAATAATTTTATTTGTATAAATATAAACTTTTCATTCTCTCTTATATTTAAATTTATTTTAATAATAGTAACTTTTCAAGAGATCGAATTTTTTATTCCCTTTTTGCATAATATTGTGTTAACATTTAGTTAGCAAGTTGTTACAAAATAGTATATTTTATTGCACTATAAATGATAAAGTGCTACGTAGGGGATAAATTATATCGGAGGGGAATTATGAATACAAACACTATAGGGATAGTAGTCGAAAATGACTATAATGATATACTTTATTACGATAATAGCTTTATTATTGATATAAATAGTTCTAAGAAAGATGTAAAATCTACAATAGAAAGTAAACTAGAGGAAGTACTAGCAGAAAAAGCATTTAGAATTGAAACAATTTCTAAAAAAATACCTAAGCTAGAGCTATCAAATGTAGATAATAGTAAAGAAAATATGCTTATGTACTTAGTAAAAGTTTATATGTATAGTGATAATTCTGATTTTAAGAGTAGAGAATATATTTTAGATAATATAACTATTCCTTCACATAAAGACTATTTTTTGAAGTATTTTATAAGGTATGATAAATACAATAATCTAATATCTCCATATATTAGTGTATTTTTTTCACTTTTTTATATTACTGCTAGTTTAAACAAGAGTTTACCTAACTTACTTGATAACTTTTGGTTTATTATGTTAGTATACTTAGTAATACCCATGACTATTGTATTTAAATTTATTGTGCCAAGCATTGTAAATTATTTAGTCAAATATGATATTAGTGAAAAGATATTTAAAATAAATAAATTGGCAATGGTACTAACGTGGGTAGTATATTGTATAATCGTACTATTTAGTTTTAGATAAATCTAAAGAGATTAATCTAAAGCAAATACCCGATAATTTACACTCTGACTATAAGTAGAATAAACAATAATTATATGATAAATAAGTTATAAAAATAGCTAGAGTTATTGCAATCAAAGTCATATCTAGCTATTTTTAACTTTATTTAATTTTATTTTTTAATACTGAAATCAACTTCTCAAGTACATAGCCTAAAATATATGATATTGCATAATATTTTAAATATACATTTGCAGAATCATTCATAAATACTATAATTACAATAAAAAATGCAATAAGTGATACAATCAATGGAATTACCCATCCTATATTTTTTCTCGAACACATTACTCCCTCTATAAAAAAAGATATTGGTATAATCCCTACTATTCCAACTATAAACAATCCCTTAAATCCCAAAACAAACCCTAGAATAACTATTACTAATATAGTTATCATTGGAATAAAATTCCCAAATACATTCTTCTTCATACTTATTGCTCCCCTTCATTTTTAAAATTATAAGACTATGTTAAATTATTTGGTTTCTAAATACAAATAGTAAAAATGACCGCTACTATATATGAAATGGTATCAGTCATTTTATAATTAATTCGTATTATATTAAAATTGTTAACAAAGTCTAATCTTCTTTATTATTGTCATTCATTTCTCATTTAACTTGCAACGCTATTAAATTCTAACTAAAAATATACTCTACTAATAATTATATTTGAATCTTCATTCGATCCATTAAAAATACTTATACTATCTTTATTAATATTTGTATCCGTGATAAATACAAATAAATCTCCCTCATATAAAACAGTATTTTCTTCTAGTTCTATAACTACGCTACCATTTACACAATATAAAACATTGGCTACTTTATCGCACTTTTCATCTTTATATAATTTATTATTCTTTCTACTCCTTCTTTTAATCTCAATATGTTCTAAACTCCCATCACAACCATTATTCATCATAAGATTAAAATCCGTTACTTTTCCATAGCTTCTAGTAGTCCAATCCCCACTAAATCGGTCTTTATCAAATCTACTTAGCTTAGTATTATGATGACCTTCATGTTCTAATTCTAACTCTCCATCTATAATCATTATTTCTCTATTTATACCAGGTAAATGTGTAAATACTGACTCTTCTACTTCTACCTTTGCTGAACTTATTCTAAATAAAAAGTTCCTCTTATTATACTGTGATTCTTCTGGGTATATGTATAACTGAGTAGTAGTTCCTCCAGACCATGTGCTTGTTTTATATTCACCTTTTCTTATTACTTTTATCTCATTTCCCATTATTAACTCTCCTAAAATTATAGCCATTCATATTTTAATATACGAATGGCTATTTATTATATAAACATGCTTAAGTATTAGCTAAAGAAATTTATAAATGTTACTATAGTAGGTATCGCTACTAAATCTATTAAAAATGCACCTACTAATGGAACTATTAACATTGCTTTTGTAGAATTTCCATATCTCGATGTTACTGAATTTATATTAGCCAATGCATTTGGTGTAGCACCTAAACCATGACCTAAAAATCCTGCAACCATTATTGCTGCATCAAAGTTTTTACCTAATAATCTAAATACAACAAATGCACCAAATAAAGCTATAAATGCAACTTGAGCCACAACTATAATAATCATTGGTCCTGCTAAGTCTGCTAGTTCCCATAGCTTCATAGTCATAAGCGCCATTGTTAAAAATATTGCTAAGCATACATTGCTTATTATATCTACGCAATATAAATCTAAATTTACGAGCTTTAACTTATCATTTAGATTTCTAAATATTACTGCTATAAACATTGCTCCAACGTATCCTGGAAGAACAACATCAGTTATATTAGTAAACCATAAACTAACTACCGTTCCTATTGTCATACATGATAGTATAACTGTAATTTGCATAATCATTGTATTTGAGTTGAAAGATTCACTAATTTTTATACCAGCAACTTCTTCTGCTGATGCTCCCCCTCCAACTAAATTACCATTATCTTTAGAAGTTATATCTTCTGTAGGTTTTAATTTATTTTTATCTATTAAGTATCTTGATATTGGGCCACCTATAAGTCCACCACATACTACTCCAAAAGTTGCAGCTGCCATACCTATAGTTGCTGCACCAGTAACTCCTAAAGATTCTACTGTTGCACCAAAAGATGCTGCTGCTCCATGTCCTCCTTCCATAGATACAGCTCCACACATTACCCCTATTAAAGGATCTATTCCTGTTAATTTTGCTCCTATCACTCCTATTAAGTTTTGTGATACTGATAAAACACCACACAATAACCAATAAACTATAAGTAGTTTACCTCCTTTTTTAACTAATGCAAAACTTGCTCCTAATCCAATCGTTGTAAAAAACGTTATCATAAATGGCGATTGAAGAGTCGTATCCATAGATATATTTAAGATATTGCTAGTTTTTAGAATTAATACTATAATTGCTACTAAAAGTCCTCCAATTACTGGTCCCGGTATACAGAACTTTTCTAGAATTGTAATTTTCTTTTTAAGAACGTTTCCAAATAATAACATTAAGGATGCCAAAGTCACAGTTGCTATCATGTCTAGGTTAATAGTCCTTAACCCATCTACAACTTCAAAACTCATAAAACTTCTCCTTTACCTTTATTATAGTACTTATATAAATGCAATTAGTTAATATTTTCTAATTTTAAAACTTTTTGAATACATTTATCATCTTCAAATTTCTCAGTCCTACTAGCTCCCTCAACCTCATAGTCTGGAGTAGTTTTAAATTCTTCATTACATATACCTTTTTCTGTTAAATACATGTCACTAGACATTCTTACTATTATCCCACTATTTTTTAAGTTAAATAACACAGGATCTATTCCACCTCCATCTCCTCCAGTTGTTTCACCTATAAGTGTTGCAAATCCCGTATCTTTGCAAAATATAGAAAAAGATTCTGAGGAAGAATATACACTTTTATCAACTAAAAGATATATATTACCTTTAAATTTAGATGTTTTGTTTGATTTTATCCCTAATATAGATTCATGAAATTCACTAAATTTAGTCAATACTTCTTTTGGTGCATTATTTAATACCTCTTTAGGCAAATTTTCTATAGGTTTAAGTTCAATCCCCTTCTTATTAACGTAGTTTCTCATAATGTCACTTTCAGTTTTAAAAGCTAAATACCCTTTTCGCTCAATATATTTTGGTGTAACTTTCGAAACTATGTTAGTCCAATATGTATCACTTCCACCAGTGTTACCTCTTATATCTATAATTAATGCTTGATGATTTTCTAATGTGTTAATGTAATCATCTATTATCTTCATATCCTTTTCAATATCCTCTTTTGTAATACCTTCAGATACCATATACATTTGTGGTAAATGCATATACCCTATTTTACCTTCTATAACATCTTTTACAGTTACATTTTTTTTAATAATAGGACTTTTTGTACTTTTTTCTGTCGAATCTGTAGATTTATATCTATTTATTACTTCTTCATTATCTAAAAAATCATACCAGTTTGCTTGACTGTACACACTTTTGACAAAGTTATAGGTATCTCTGTCATTAATAATATGAGTATGACCATTATTTAACTCCATTACTATTTCAGTCATTACATTTACAAATTCGTCATCATTTGTAGTATTTTTTATTTTTTCTAAATACTTATCTTTATTAGCCAACCAATCTTCATTATTTAATCGCTTATTTACTTCTAAGAATGGATATCCTTCTTTAATAACTTCATACATATATTCAAAATCTTCTGCTTTTTCTTTGGTTGATAATTGAGATTCTTCATTAGTACCACTGCAACCAATTAGCATTACAAACATAATTACTACCATTATCATAGATAGAAATTTTTTCACTATTAATCCTCCTTATTTTATTAATTATAACTTTACAACCTTTTATATATAGAAATATTTCCAGGAAAATAGTAGTCGTCTCAATATGACCTATATTAAGTTCTGTATTTGTAAGTAGATTTCCTTTATTAGTATTAATTTTAAATATATCTTAATTTCCATAATACATATTTCCTTTAAATTTATACATTAATAAAAACTAAAATAGACTCTAAGGTAAACTCATAATTAAATCTACCCTAAAGTCTATTTTCATCTTACTTTCATACTTTAATTATTACTTTTATTCAAGTGCCATGTATGACTGCTATGATAAAGCTTCTTGTTCTTCTCTTGGATTTTTATTTAATCTAACATTTGGCTCACTTGGTAAACCAAACTTAGGAATAAACTTATCAAGCCCAGTTAATGTTAATATAAGTATAGATCCAACTGTAACAAATGCCATAACATTATATTTCATTATATCAATGGCTACAAATTTATGTAGTGGATACACTGCTGTTAATATTCCTAAGTAGAACCCTATATAAACATGCCATGGTATTAATTGAGAACCAAACACTCCTAGGGAACTAGAAAAAGTAGCATTTCTTAAACGCAGTTGGTATAAATCTTCTTCACTACCATCTACATTATTTTCTACTAATTCTTTAGTTACAGGCCCTACTGTAACAATTTGAGCCATTTCATCTGCAAGTGCAGCATTTCCTACTAGACATAATAAGCCATTCATAAACATTAGCTGCTTTACACTTCTCGCAAGGTACATAACTAATTTTGATAATGGTTCAAAAGCCTTCATTTTAGACATTACTCCACCGAATGCTCCTACCCACATCATCATTACTATAACCCAAGAACCTGCATCTTTAAATCCATTCATCATTAACTTTAAGAAACCATCTAAAGAGCCTACAGTTCCTGCAAAAGATCCAAATATTAATGATGATACTATACCAACACCTAAACATACAAGTGTAGGTAATCCTTTAATAGCTACTGCTAAAACTAATATTAGTGGTATTGCCATATAATATGGTACTCCTGTTTTCACCTGATTTAAAAGCTCTACTGCTGATGGTCTTGCAACTTCTAAATCAGCCATTACTTTAGCAGGTATTTGATTTATCGCTAGTGCAGCGTTTGCTGTTTCTGATGGCAATTTCATTGATATACCTAATGCATATATGATTATTATTGATATTACTAGACATACTAAAGACCATGGTCCTTGAGATTTAATTCTATCTATTACCTCAACACCCTGTATACCAGAACTTACAACTGTTGTATCTGATATAAGTCCTATATTATCTCCAAAGCAAGCTCCTCCAGCTATTGATGCAGTTGTTAATAATATATTTCCTCCAACCATATGGTTTAACCATAAAAATATTGGAGCACATGCTGCAAAAGTTCCCCATGAAGTTCCTGTAGCTACTGAAAGTATACCAGTAACTATAAATGCAACTACTGCAACAGTTTTACCTGTTACACCTAGGGAAAGTGCTATATTAACTATTGAAGCTCCAACCCCTGTAGCCATAAATGCTTCTGCCATAGCATAAGCAAGCATTAGTATAAAGAAAACTAAATTTAAATGTTTTACATTATCAACTGCACAATCAACTAAATCATTAAACTTCAACTTATCTGTTATTGAAGCTACAACAAATGCATATATTGTAGCTATTGGTGCTGCCATTAAACAATCCATACCTGACATCATTAAACCTGCTAATAAAAATACTGGTGAAAACTTCAACAATCCAACTAAATTATCCACGACGGAATAGGCCCCCTTAATATAATCCTTTTTTTATTATACTAAATTTCTATTTACTAACTCTTCTACAAAGAAACTTCCTACATCTTGAGCAAATTTACCTGGTCCAAATCCTGCATCATAACCTAATTCTTTTGCAAGTTCATGACTTATTCTTGGTCCCCCACATAAAAGTACTACTTTATCACGTAATCCTTCAGCTTCTAATAGTTCTACTAAATTAGTTAGGTTTTCTATATGAATATTCTTTTGTGTTACAGTCTGAGAAACTAATAATACGTCTGCTTTAAGTTCTACTGCTTTTTTTATAAATTCTTCATTTGGAACCTGGCTTCCTAAATTGTAAGCTTCTATTCCTTCGTATCTTTCTAATCCATAGTTTCCTGCATAACCCTTCATATTCATTATTGCATCTATTCCAACTGTATGTGCATCAGTTCCTGTACTTGCACCTACTACTACTACATCTCTTTTTATATTTTCTTTTATATATTCTTCTATTTCATACTTATCCATAGTATCTTCTTGTGCTACTTCTACATGTATATCTTCGTAGTTTACGCCTTTTTCTAAACTTCCATATGCAACATAGAAGGTAAATTCACTATCAAGTGCTTTGTGATGTGCCACATTTATATCACCAAGCCCCATATTTTTAGCTGTAAGTTTTGCAGCTTCTATACCTTTTTCATCATCTTTTACAGGTAATGTAAAGCTTACTTGTACTTTAGAATCATTTAATGTATCTCCATAAGGCTTTACGTTTTTTAAATCAAGATTTTGATCGTATTCCTTAGCTTCCATAGAATATAGTCCGCTCATTAACAGTTACCTCCTAACGCTAACTCTTTTCGTGCTACTAGTTCTTTGTCCAGCATTAAATCTACAAATGGGTTAAAATACATAGCTTCTTTTATAACAACTCCATCAAGACCTTTTCCACCATCTATTGGTCTTTTTATCCCTGCAAACTTACCTTGTTCTAATGTTTTGAATAATCCATCTTTTTCTATTTGAGAAATTAAATCGTATGCATTATTTAAAACCTCATTAACTCTATTACACATTATTCCATCTTTTTTAAACTCTATTTCACTTCCTAAATCTTTCATAGTACTAAATATATATTGTGCATTATCTATTGAAACTGCTCTATCTGATATAAATGGAGTGTGTATTGCTTCTGTAAGCATTCCTAATAAGTGCAACTTTTGGCCTGTCATTATAGTTACCATATTAAATAGTGCATCTTGTACTTGACCTTTAAATATATCACCTGTCATAAACTTAGTTGGTGGCATATATTTAAGAGGTGCTTTTGGGAATATCTCTCTAGCCATTTGAGCTTGAGCTAATTCATATAAGAATCCATTTTCAACATCAGGGCTTATTTCAAAAGCATGACCAAGTCCCATTTGCTCTTCAGGTAAACCTGCAACTAATGCAAATTGTTCATTTATAAATTGAGATGCAAGTACAGTATGTGCTTCTTCTACTGCATCTGCTGTTGTTAAGTAGTTATCTTCACCAGTGTTTATTATAACTCCAGCAAATCCATTTATTATTCTTGAGAAGTATTGATCTATCATTGTTCTTTTCATATTTATATCTCTAAATAATATTCCATATAAAGCATCATTTAACATAACATCTAATCTATTTTGTGCTCCAAGTGCTGCTATTTCTGGCATACATAATCCTGAACAGTAGTTGCAAAGTCTTATGTATCTTCCAAGTTCTTTACCAACTTTATCAAGTGCTTCTCTCATTAATCTAAAGTTTTCACCTGTTGCATATGTTCCACCAAATCCATCAGTAGTAGCTCCATATGGAACATAATCAAGTAAACTTTGTCCTGTTGTTCTTATAACTGCTATTATATCTGCACCTTGTTTAGCTGCAGCTACTGCTTGAGTTATATCTTCATATATATTTCCTGTTGCAACTATTAAATATATATAAGGACCACTTTTATCTCCATATTCATTTAAGAATTCTTCTCTTTTGTTTCTATTTTCTTTTATTTGTTTTGTGCTCTCAACAGCTATTTCATTTATTTTAAGTTTAACATCAAATATATCATGTTCTTTAAGTGAACATAAATCTAATTCTCCTTGTGACACCTTTTGTGCTATTTCTTGTGGCGTAAGGCCTGTGTTTATCATAGCATTACCTATGTAATAAGAAGCTCCCATACCTAAAGAGCCGTTATTTGAATTTTTTATACTATCTACAACTACATTTGGAAGTGGGACACCAAACTCATCTACACCATCAACACCAAGTAATCTAAGTATAGTTCTCTCAACACTTACTGTAGTGTGCTTATCTATGAATTCTTGTGTATCTAACACTATATTTTTTGCTGATTCACGAGCTTTTTCAACTATACTAAAATCTAAATTTACTTTACTCATATTAATCCCCCTCAACCTCTATTTACTTAGTTTGTCAATTATATTTACTATTTCATTATCCAGTCCCAACAATTTACATATGTTAATAGCATCTTTTGGAACTTTAGTTTCTTTGGTTACTTTTTCTAATCTGTAATCCATATACTCTTGAAGTATTTGTACACCATTTGAACTTTTGCCTGTTTTGATTTTTAAATCTATTTGACGTTTTAAACCATCAAAATCTACGTTTTTAAGACCTATTACCTGGTAATAGCTGACATCATCTATATTTATATCATCTAGATGCGTAGATATTAAGCTTATTGAATTGTACTTTTTAAAATATTCACATATTCCTTTTAAAAGTAACCTACCTTCTATTGGGTTAGTCCCTCTTGCAAATTCATCTAATGCTACAAACCCATCTTTTAATTTCATAAGCTTTGTTATTTCTTTTAATTTTATAATCTCTGCACCAAATGTACTTAAACCTTTATTTATATCTTGCATATCATCGCTTATTATGTATATAAAGTCTAATACACATAAATTAGCTTCTTTAGCAAATACGTAAAATCCACATTGAAATAAGTATAAATTAAGTGCTATAGTTTTCATACTTACACTTTTACCACCCATATTCGCACCGCTTATTATGGTTATTTTTTTATCTATGTCTATGCTTATTGGAATATATTTTTTATTTTGTGAGTCTAAAAGTGTTTGAAGATTTGGATTTATAAGCTCTTTAAAGAAAATTTTATTTTCATTATTTATACTAGGTTTTACAGCTTCATATTTAAGTGCTAATTTTACTTTTGCAATAAGTAAATCTAACTTACCTATAGATTTTATATTTTCATTTATATCGTTTAAATAGTTATACAACTTTTCACTTAGAGCTTTTCTTATTCTAAGTTCTTCTTGTTCTTCTTCTACAACAATTTCTAGTCTTTCTACTTTTAATTTATCTACAGTATCTTTATTAGATTCACTAAATATCTTCTTTTCAATATTTAGCTTATTTTGCCTAATGTGTAATAGTTTTTTACTATATGCACTATATATTTGAAATGTGGTTAAATTTAATTCATCTGGGTCTAATAACTTTACAACTTTATCTAAGTCTTTGAAGTTTATATAGTCTATATCAATATTTAACTTTAAATAGTTTTTTATTATTTTATTAGAATTTATAGCAAAGTTCTTTATTTCAAACAGTTCTATTTCATCTAATGTATTTTTTTTCTCTAGCCTTTTTATAGTATTTATTATATTTTTAGTTTTGCAAAATTCATATTGTATATCGTCATACACCTTATCATTTTCTTTTAAGCTCTTAATCATATTTTCTATATAATTAAGTTCTTTTACTAATTTATCAATATTTTCTTTTTTATATATTTTTATATTAGCTTTTTCTTTTTCTCCATATGGTGTAATTGTATTTACTTCGTTTATTATAAATGACTTAATATAATCACCTTCTTGTTTATAAAAAATTCGCTTCACTCATGTCGCTCAAGTAGTTCGCCCACACGTGGCTCAAACGACTGCGTCCGTTGCTCAAGTTTAGCAGTTTGGATTATATAGTATTAATCTTTAAAGATTCATAATATTAAATACTTTTATATTAATTTTTCTTTGTATACTATCTATAAAATATTTATCATCAAAGCTATATCCTTCTATTGATGTTGGGTTTATACTTAACCCAATTAGATTAACTTTATTTATGACCTTAATACTTCCTTTAAGCTTTATAAACTTATCAAAATTTGTCTTATCCAAAAATATCTTTGTACTATCACTAACCAATATAGTTATATTTT
>NZ_JAFFPK010000126.1 GCF_017590215.1 Clostridium sp. CCUG 7971 | reverse complement strand
TTTAGTTGTCTTAGAACTTCTTTTCCAAAAGTATCTTCTAATTTATCTACTTTTTTATTAAATCGTATGTTAAGCATATCTTTTACTATCATATAAACAATTGAACATGAAATTATATATACAAAAAAACTCAATATTATATATATCTTAGCAATACTTTTCATATTATTTTCCTCTTTGACTGTTTATTAATTCATTCTTAATTATATAATATGATTCTTTTAGTCTTTCATGGTATGTTGGCATGATCCAACCATCCAAATCATAAGTAGCACTATGCAGTCTATCTGTTTTATTTCCTTCCTTTACAGTTACCCCTACATTTATATCATTTATCATTAATGGCTTTGTTTTAAATTCTTCATAAAAGTCATTTTGTATTTGTTTTGTTGAAGGGTCCATAAAGTTTAAAATCCCCCATGGAATTCTTAACTCTATATAATTTTCTCCTATATAAAAATCAGATACTGAGTTAAAATCTTTATCTTTTGGATTAGCATTTCCATACACTAATTTACCAGTTTCATAAATTAATTTATCTGCAAATCCTCCTAATGATTCTACATACATTTTAGGTCTTGTTTCTATAAATATTGGAGAAAATTCATCCATATCTGGTGTATGTTTTATTAAATCAGGCCTTATTTGATTATTCTTTTTATTTTCATAGAAATTAAATCTATTATAGTACTCATGAACTAATATTTTAGAATCATTCCTATTTTTTATACTAACTATAAAATCTGATAGACTATCAAATTCTAAATTTAATTGAGAACTTTTATTTGAACCTGATTTTGGTGTTGTATCTAAATCTATATATAAATCTTGCTTATTAAGGTCTAGATTATTCGAAAATTTTAACATTAAGTATAAATACTTTTCATCACTTTTCATTGATAAGCTCATATTACCATTTTTGTTTAAAACATCCTCTTCTTTCCAATCACTTATAGTATTATCCGGGTAACTCACACTTTCTTTTTTACCTGGGTCAAATGCCATAATCCCAAAGTTTTGGCTATATGTTTGAGCATCACTCCAATAGGCTGACCTATCTAAGATTTTACTTTCTTTAGTATTCCATGATGAATTATGCCAGCTATCTTGAAATTCAAATATAAAGTTTCCTGCACAATTAGACCTCTTTATAGATTTATAAACATCTGCTAGTGCTTTCCCCTGCTCTTTTTCATTTATATACCCTTTTGAAAAGTTTTCCATATTAAAGTCACCTGCAACTCTAGCTGAAGGTATCCCAAACTCTCCAATTACAACTGGTATTTTATGATATTCTTTTATCTTTTTAAAATAATAATCCATATTATTTTGATACTCTCTAACTTCAGAGTATGATGGATATACATTGTATGTTGCAAATACACCTGTTTTTAATTTTCTCTTTGCTTTTATATTTTCTGGATTTAGATATTTCTTTAGCTCATCTTCTTTATTATCTTTTGATAATATACTATCTCCTTTTGGATTTTCTCTACTACTTACTATATGATAAGATGAAGATCCTACAAAACTTATAAGGCTTTGCTTTTTATACATTTCTAGTTCATATCCTGCTAAATAGTCTCCTATTTGTGCCATATATGATTCAAATGATGATGCTTTATCATCTGTGTATAAGAACTTTCCACTATAAGATTTTTTTTCATTCATAATCTCAGTATATATAAGATCATGTTTTGCAAATTCTATACCTAGAGTGTATCCAATTACATATTTAGAAATATCAGTATTATAAAATTGAACTATATCAGGCTTATCAAAATTATATGGATTTCCATGAACTGAATCTATTATAAGCTTTACATTAGTTTTAAAAACTTCTTTCAATTTATTACCTTGAGGGTCATATCCATCTTTTAAATAAGTTTCATCAAAATAGATTCCTTGAACTAAGTAAATTGGATTTTCTCTATCTTTGTTAAACTTCTCTAGTGCATTATAAAAGTGTTGACTCATAAGATTTGAAACTTTTATACAGTTTGCTCCCATATCATAAATATACTGTATCCATCTAAGATACTCTTCTTCTTTTACAGTATTTTCACTTGGGAACACCCCTGGCTTAGCTGGATCTAAATTAACTCCAACTATTTCAAACTTTTCCCACTTATTATTCTTAGCTATATATATCTCTTCACCTTTTATTTTTGTAAAATAAGTATCATCCATTCCTGCCATTCTATTTGTAGCTATATCATCTATGAATTTTGCTATTAATATAAATATTATAGTACTAATTATTAAAAATCGTTTCACATGTTATCACTCCTGCTAATTTGCCCATTTTCTAAGACTATCTATATTCTCATCCATCCATTTTCCCCTTTTAACTATAAAGTTTTTCATTAAGTTAATCTCTTCATCATAAGAAGTAGCTTTACCTGTAGCATCTTTTAGTAAATGATCATTCTTTTTTAAGAACTCTTTGTATTTACTTATATCAGCTGAATATTCTCCTGACACATCTCCGTTCTCTTCAAAAACTTCAGCTTGATTAGACATATCCATTGGCCATTGATAAAAGTTTCTCTTACTTGCATCACCTAATGATTTTACTGTTTCATCTATTAGGTTAAGTAAATATTCGTCACTAAGGTATGTTTTTCTAAGTAATTTGTACCTATCTACTACTTTATTTGCAAAGTTAATATCTTCCATTAATCTATCAAACCAAGGTCTTTGGTTCATAAAGAAAGCTGTATAGTCATAGGGTTTACCAATCTCATCATTGTGATTTCCTAATGACTTATTAAAGTCCCATACTGGTCCTGCTTTTATTTTGTCTTCATAGTCTTTGTATATATAAGTACTTAATAATCCTGCGTCCGTATTTTTGAAAAATTCATTTATTATATAATAATCTACAAAAGAATCTATATCTATATACTTGTTATACCCTAATACTGGGTCATTAAATTTGTCTGAATATAAAACTCTTTCAAATTCACTAATATGCTTTTCTATATATTTGTATTTTTCTGGTGTAAGACTATTTTTAGGATATACTACATTAAGACCATAGTGATAAAGGTATGTTTCTTTACCATAACTTTTTAGTTTAATATCTCCTTCTTTTTGTCTATCTTTTGCAAGTATAAAACTAGTTTCATTAAGATTTTTTAAAGACTTAGTTATATCTACTCTCTTGTCACCTCTTTTTATTTTTTCAATCATAACGTAAACACCTTTATAGTGTTTTTCTTTTATTTCTGTACTATTGTCATCAATTAAAAATACTTCACAAAATCTAACATCTGGTGCATATTCCATTATATTTCTAGATGTTTTTAATGCTATATAATTTCTCATAAGCGATTTATCTGCAAATGGACCATTTAATACCCAATCTGAACTTTTTGCCATACCAAGCATTTTCTTTTCATTTTCTTTACCTTTATTAGTTAGAAGTTCAATATTATATTGTTTTTTAGGATATTTACTAGTACTATTCCCTCTTATCTTTATACTTGCTTTACTTACAATATTAGGATCATTTGATAGCTTATTTGACTTTTCTTTATTATCATATACTTGCATATTTACAGGGATTTTTTCTTCTCTTGGAACTAACTTACCATTTGTATCTATTATAACTATCGGTAAGTTAAAATCTGAACTTTCTAGACTGCTTTCATAGGTTTTATTAAGATTTTTATTTTGAATTTTTTTAGCTTCTTCTCGTGATTTTTCCTTTATACTATTTAGATATGCTGAACTAAATATTGCTATAAAAACAAAACTCAGTGCCATAAATGACCTAAATATGTCTTTTTTCATAATTTATCACCTAACCTATTGTTTCTCCATTTTGAGCAACTATATTTACAGTACTTACACCTTCTATTTTATATAATTCATCTATTATATTTTTATCTTCATTATTTTTTATTTTTATTTGATATATTATTTCCATATTATTTCCAACAGAGTTTTTAGCTCTTAACTGACTTCCCTTAAAAGCTTTAAAAACACATCTCATTATGTCTTCTTCTCTTTCTCTATTACCTCTTATAATAAGTATATACCTTTCTTCTTTACCAAATCCACTGAAACTAAACATAGCTAAAACTCCAAATAAAAATAAAGATCCGACAGATGCTATCATATAGTTTCCACTACCAACACTTAAACCTACACCTATGCACCAAAATATATATGCAGTATCCCTTGGATCTTTAATAGCTGTTCTAAAACGAACTATAGATAGTGCACCTACCATACCTAGTGATAACGCTATATCGCTGCCTATAACTATCATTACCATAGTAGTAACTAAAGTTAACATTACTAATGATACATTAAACTTGCGATTATACATTACTCCACTAAAAGTTATTTTATATGTCCAAAATACTACCATTGATAGTATTAATGCTATACTCATCATTTCTATTGCATCAAATGCTGTTATGGTTCCACTTGGTGCAGTTAAATATTTATATAATGTTTCTTTCATTTTTGCCTCCTTTATAACATATAATTTTCAAAAAATCGTCTTGAAGTACAATACTTGCTAAGAGATTGATTTGTTGTATCCAAATCAGTTAATGCTTGAGATATCCAGCAAAATAGCTCTCCATCAAACTTAACTTCTAAAAGTGCATTGTAATAATCTACTATCGGTGTCATTATTACATCCTCACTAAACATATTAAAGTCAAATTCATTGGATCTAATATCACTATCTAAAGTAACTCTTATATTATTTTCATTGTGTATATACGCTCTTCTATTATAATCAACTAAGACTACAGGCTGATATTGTTCTACTGTCATAATATTGTATGCTGAATGAGCAGTTTGATTATCATACTTTAAAAGTACACTGTAATCTTTGTTTATAAGCTTTATCGCATCTTCTCTACTTATTGTTGTTGTTTCTTTAATTTGGCTTATATTTAGTTTTCTTTTTATTTCAAGCTTTACAGTATCTGTATTTGTATCATATATTCTTAGCCTTATTTTTTTCCTTATTTCTTCTCCATCCATTTTTGAAAAATAGTCACAATTATTTATACTATCAAAGTATAAACTCCTAATTCTATATCCGTATTCTTTATTATTTTTATCTGGAGTTAAAACTTTTTTAAATAATTCATTAACTTTGTAATAGTCCATTTCACCTATAGGATATTTAAGCTCCCTTCTATTGACTATCATAATTTTCCTCCTTTCCCGAACAATTGCAAAACTATTTTAACTGTTTTAAATTTATCGAAATTTTATAAATACAGTCTTGTTTTTTGTATATCATAAGTATACTCGAGCAAAACTACTTTTTTCAATATTATATAAGTAATAACCACATTTTTCATCTTCATATATAATATTTTGTCACCTTTTTCCAATATTATTTTTATTGGTAATTATTAAAATTTTTCAAATAGAAATTATAAATATTATAGATATATTAAAATTATGAAATAAAAAAATAAAAAGTATGGCTTAGTTAATTTAATCTAAGCCATACTTTTTATATTATTACTATATTCTTTTTACCATTTTTACCGTTTATTAATTTGAAATCTGCATCTTTTATTATTTTATTAAAATTATTTATACATTTATCTATACCAGAAATACCAAAACTACAAGTTACATTTATATTTTTTCCCTCATAAGTAAATAGCGCTTTCTCTATATCTTTTCTTATTTTTTCAATAATTTCATAACACTCCAGTTTTGATGTTTTATTCATTACTATTACAAACTCATCTCCACCATATCGTCCTACCCATCCATATAAGTTAATATTTCTCTTAATAATATCTGATACAGATTCCAAAATATAATCTCCACACATATGACCATATGTATCATTTATAATTTTAAAGTCATCTATATCCATAATAGCTAAAGATAGGTCATATTGATTTTCTATGGCATTATTTATATCTGATGGTGTTTTTTCATTTATATACCTTCTGTTATAAATATTTGTAACTTCATCTATTATAGCTAAATCATTAAGTCTTTGAATTTCTTTTTCTGCTTGGTCCATAGATTTACTAATTAAACAACCTGTTATATTATCATTAGTTATATCTTTTAAAACCTCAACTATATATTTTTCTTTATTTTTTATTATAGGCGTTGCCATTATAAAGTATATCCGATCTTTTAAGTACTCTACTTTAGTAAATGATTTATTTTCATTATAAGCTCTCATTGAAATACAATTGCTGCATTCAGAATTTTTCCCCCAAAATTCATAACATTTATGTGCACTATATTTTACATCGTCCTTTGAAATTTCTAAAGTACATTTTCTGACTGGATCTAATATTCTCCTATATTCAAATAGCTTATCTATTATATTTTCGTCATCTAATGCTTCTTTATATATATTCACCATTACATCCCCCTAAGGCTTAATACCCATAACTATTAATATATAATATCATTGTTATATTATATATTATCACTTACTTTAGTAATAGTCTAATCTTTCCAAAACAAAATAATACTTGCAAACTTGCAAGTATTATTTTAAAATTCACTTAAATTTTATATATTTAAGTTACTCTGAAATTATCTGTTTATTCATATAAAACTAATATATAATTTTATTTATTCTAAATTAAGTTTTTTATTTAATATATAAACTGTACCAGCAAATAAAAGACCTATTATAATAATACTAATTATAAACATATAATTTGATCCATTTGCTGATAGTTTGCTTACTTGAGAAATACCTGATTCATAATCAAAATCGATTGGCATATGTGAAATTATTGAATTATTTACATGCCCTATAATTACATTAATTATAAAAAATGTTGCAAGTGCTACTATATTTCTATGTTTATTAAACTTAGGTAACTGCCCTACTGATAGTGATAAATATATTTGTAAAATAAATGTTGAGTATGCAAGAAATAACCCTGAAGATATAATAAAAATTAAAGTTCTAAATTCTGGTTGGCTTGATAATCCATTCCAAATTTCATTAAAAGCTAAAGTTATTTCAGAAATATTCATTGCATTGAATATAATCATAAAAGATAAAAGTGCTACTAAACCACTTAAAATAGTAAATATTAATGATGCTAAATATTTTGAAATTATAATACTACTAGTCTTAACTGGCAAAGTAAACATTAAATAACCTTCATCCCCTAAAAGATTTTTTCTAAATCTTTGTATTGCTATAATTATACTTAATACATATAAAGCTACAAAAAGTCCTATTAATACTGTTGTCATTATAAACTGCATTTGGAATAATTCACTTCCACCAAAAAGTCTATTCAAAAATGACATAGCTATTATTGCTATATATATTGGAATAAATATTCTTATATAAGCTTTAAGTTCATATTTTAATAATTTTCCTAACATTTAAATTCCTCCCTAAATAAGGCATCTATAGATTTACCTTTTTCTTCTCTAATACTTTCTACATCCCCTTGAAGTACTATATTTCCATCATATATAAATATTACTTCATCACATATATTTTCAATTTCACTAATTAAATGAGTTGCGATTAATAAAGTACTATCTTCACAGAAATTTGCTAAAATAGTTTTAAGAATATAGCTTCTAGCAGCTGGATCAACTCCACCAATTGGCTCATCTAATACATATAAACTTGCCTTTCTTGACATAACTAATATTAACTGTACTTTTTCTTTAGTCCCTTTTGACATAGTCTTAAGTTTTTCATTTTTATCAATATTTAAGCTTTCAAGCATATCATAAGCTTTATTAACATCAAAGTCTTCATAAAAATCTTCAAAGAATTTAATAATATCAGTAACCTTCATCCAATCATTAAGATAAGTTCTTTCTGGAAGATAAGATACTGTTTTTTTAGTTTCAACAGATGGTTCAATTCCATTTACTAAAACTATTCCATCATTTGGTGTTAATAATCCATTTATAAGTTTTATCATAGTACTTTTACCATTTCCATTTGGTCCTAAAAGACCTATTATCTTTCCTTTTTTCAAGTTTAAATTTATACCTTTTAAAACTTCTTTTTTACCATAGCTTTTGTGTACATTCTTAAATTCTACAATACTATTCACTATATTCCCTCCCTTAAATTCTCCGTTACAAGGTCTATAATTTCTCCATTATTATATCCAAGTTTTACTAGAGTATCTTTTAATTCTTTTATTCTTAAATTTGCTACTTCTTCTCTCATGTCTTTAATTTTTTCTTCATCATCAGTTACAAACCTTCCACTAGTTCGTTTACTATAAACTAATCCTTCTCTTTCAAGTTCTGATAATGCTTTTTGCATAGTGTTTGGATTTACTTCAGCTTCTTGTGCCATGAGCCTTACTGGATCTAGCTTAGAACCTACTTGTAATTCACCTGATATTATACTTAGTTTTAGTTGTTCTACTAACTGTATATATATCGGCTTATTATTATCTATTTCCCATTCCATTTTTTCACCACCTTATTGTATTAATATAATAGTACAATAATACAAAAAAAATTGCAATAATTTTTTATAAAATAAAAATTCACTTCATAAATATATAAAAAGCTATGTTAAATAACATAGCTTTTTTATATATTAATCTAAAGTTACATTCTCTATAGCTAAATTTTTATAGAAATTAGTATCAGCTAATGACATATATGGAATTAACCATAAAAATCCTATTCCAAATGTTATTACTGAAAGTATACCCCAACCTAAAAAGCTTAACTGTAGAACAAAGTATTTCCATTTATTACCTTTCATTATTTTTATACTTAAGCTCATAGCTTCTAATAATCCTATACCATCTTTTTCAATTATAATATAAGGTACCTGTGCTACTGCAAAAGTGAATATTATAAATGCTATATACATTAAACATATTAAAACTATTCCTACTATGTTTGCAATTGTTATTCCATCACTATAAAATAATGAAGCTGCAATTAATCCAGTTGATGCAAATACAGATATGAATCCTATTATCATCGAAATTATTCCTATTATAACAGTATATCCTAATGCTTTTAGTAATTTATTAGATGGTACTAAAACATCTTTAAATAAAGCGTTTCCATCCTTTTTCAAAAATTCTAAATAAAAATTAGGTAATCCTATAGTTGCCCATACAGAAATTGCCCATACCACTACAAATGTTATTATGATAGTTGGTAAAGACTGTGCTTCTTCCTGAAATAAGCTAGCTATAATTGTTACTATTAAATATGCTAATGTTAATAGTACTGGAGTTTTCCAATGTCCTTTAAGTTGGCTTTTTGTAAGTTCTTTTAATTCTATTCTGTTCATGTAACAACCTCCTTTAATAATATATATATTATTCATTGTGTAATTATGTGCCTTAGTAAAATTTTATTATTCGAGCTTAATAACAAAAGATATAAAATTTACTTTATAATTAAATAATCAAAAAAGAATTGCCTTCAAATGATTAAACCATTTGAAGGCAATTCTTTAAATTAATACCTAGAACCAATTAAGTTGGCACGTTTCATATTTATTTTTATAGCTATCTATAATATCTTCCATTTTGTATAAAATATTGTATTTATTACACTCTAATTCAAATAAATCTCTTAATTTTTTAGATTTAATGGATTCGTATTCATATCTATCTCCATAAATTTCAATATACCTATTTACTATATCTTTAGAAAATATAGTTTTTAATTTATCATAATAATATTCTCTTTGATTTTGTCTAAGAGTTACTCCTATACCATAGGAAAAATAAATTTAGCCCCACATTCATAAGCTTTAAAGCGTCTCTAGTAAGCATATATTTTGCTTCAAATGGATTATAAGGATCACTCATTGCTCCAGTTCCTATAACACCTTTTTTTCTTTTACCTTTTAATTCTTTTTTAATCATTTCTATTGAGTTTTCTTTAATTCTAACTCTATCAAAATCTATTATCTGATAACAACTACTTCGAGAATCACAATAAATACATCCATGTGGACATCCTTTATATATATTCATATTGTAATTTATAGAAAACCAAGGATTATTTTCTATATAATTAGAAATTATAGATTTTGCTTTTATAAACTCCATTTTAGTATCCTCCACGTTTATGCATTATAACTTATTTGTATAAAATTTAATACTTATTTTATCTTAAAATAAGAAACAAAAATTTCGTATTTAATTATTAATAATATCTGATTTAATATTTTCTGTCCCTGGAATTGTAAATATAATAGATATAATCCCACACACTATCATAAGCATTGGATAAAACATATAAGGTACAATAGTAAATGGAGATACTCCTGCAAGAGATGATGCAACTAATAGTTGCCCTCCATATGGTATTATTCCTTGAAATGCACTAGAAAATATATCTAATAAACTAGCACTTTTTCTAGGGTCGATATCAAATTCATCAGAAATTTCTTTTGCAATAGGTCCTACCATAATTATAGATATAGTATTATTAGCTGTACAGATATCTGCTAAACTAACAAGAGCTGCTATTCCAAATTCTGCACCTTTTTTATTTTTTATTTTACTTTTAGTAAATGAAAGTAACCACTCTATTCCTCCATTTACCTTTATAAGTTCCACTAATCCTCCTATAACTATTGATATCATAGCTAGATTTTGCATGCCTACCATACCTTCAAAACTGACTTCAAATAATCCCCATATGTTAAATGATTCAGTTATAATTCCGATTAATCCACTAATTAATATTCCACTAGTTAAAACTACAAAAACATTTACACCTAATAATGCCATTAACAAAACTAAAATATATGGAATTATTTTTATTAATGAATAAGATGTATCTCCACTTATATTTCCACTTCCCGAACCTATAACTATAAATATGATAGATGTTAATATTGCTGCTGGAAGTACTATTTTAAAGTTAGTTTTAAACTTATCTTTCATATTACAATTTTGAGTATTAGCTGCTGCTATAGTTGTATCCGATATCATCGATAAATTATCTCCAAACATAGCTCCACCGATTATAGCTCCTAAGCAAAGAGTTAATCCTATTGAAGTTTTATCTGAAATCCCTATAGCAATAGGTACAAGAGCTACTACTGTTCCTGTTGATGTTCCCATAGATGTTGATACAAAACATGATACTAAGAACATTCCTACTACTAAAAGGCTTGGTGGCAATATTGACATTCCAAAATTAACTGTTGATTCTACTCCTCCCATAGCTTTTGTAACTGAACCAAATGCACCTGCTAATAAAAATATTACACACATTAACATAACATTAGAATTTCCTGCTCCCTTAGTAAATACTTCTAGCTTTGTATTTAAATCTCTTTTATTATCGATTAATATTGCTACACCAACTGATATAAAAAAGCCAACCAAAATAGGCATTTTAGAAAAATCTCCTGTTATTAATGCTGCAGATACAAATAATAGTATAAAAACTACTAATGGTGCTAATGCTAATGGATTTCCACTTATTCTCTTATTCATACAATACCCCCTGTTATATTTTTAGATTCTAATAAAAAATTCGCTTTGCTCATGCCGCCAACGACCTAAAAAACAGGTCCGTTGCCTGAGCAACTGTGTTGGCGAAACATTTTAAGTTTAGATGATATCAAATTGTAACTTATCCACAAAATAGATAAATTATAATTTGTTTATAATTAAAAAAAGCTTAAGTATAAACTTAAGCTTTTTAGCGAATTTATACTTATCTTTCAGCTTTGTGCTGCAGGATTTAGCACCATTGCATATTTAATATGCTGGTTGCCGGGTTTCAAAGGGCCAGTCCCTCCACCTCTCTAAATAAGTTTATTTATTTGTTATAGTAATCTAATAAATATACGGTGTCAATTATAAAAAATAAATGCTATATAATATTTATTTTTTATAATATTTAAAACTTTGCTTAAATATACTACTAATTATATGTCCATACTATTTAATATTTCTTTAAGAGCTTTTAGTTCATCAACTGTAAAAGTTAATCCTTTACCCATCTTCTCGTGTTCTTCATCCCATTCTCTTATATCATATTTAGCTTTATTATTATTCCAGCTAACTAAATTTAGCTCCTTTTTCCATCCTTTTGATGATTCTGAAATAACCCCATATTCATACTCTATATCAAATTTAATATTTGCCATATTTATATCTCCTTTATACTTAGTTTGTATTTTGAGCTGCTAATTTATATTGGTTTTCTCCTATTTTTTCAATATCAACTATAACAAACTTATCTTTAACCCAATTATCACTAGACTTAACTCCATTTCCAGTTGTAAAATAGTCAACATATCCATCAACTGACTGTATATCATAGTTCATACTAACTCTAAAATCTCCATTATCTAAGTCACTTTTAAAAGTAACATTTTTTACCTTGTAATTTTTTAATATATTAATATATTCTCCAGATTCTACTTTAATATTTCCATAATCGTATGCTAAAAGGATTTCAAATAACTTTTTAGCTATCTTTTTTTATCAGTCTCTGAAGTTTCTATTACACTTGTGTGGTTTCCTATTTTTAAACGTCCTTCTCCTATATTATCATAGCTTTCCTTGCTTAATATATCCTTCCACAAATTTAAATCTTGTGGTAATTTTCTTAAATCAGTTTTTATAACTTCTTCTATTTGACTTCTATTGTAAGTGTATATAACACCATGTTCTTCTCCTAGCTTTATATTAACTATATCAAGATTATCAACTAATGCAAATAATATAACTGAATTAGTATAAAGTAAGTTTGTTATATTATTTTCTTTATATTCATTACCTAATTTATAATTAACAGTAATTTCATAAGGCTGTTTGTCTGTTTGCAAACTAAAACCATCCTTTGAATTATTTCCCGGCAAATACTCTAAAATACTTGAAATTTTAGAAGAGTTACCTATTTTTGTACCTTTAAATTTTGATAATTCATTTAAATCAATACTACTTTCTTTTTTTATATCTTTATTAACTTTAATATTCAAATTCTCTTTAGATTCACAACCTACTAGACCTATTGCACTTGTTATTATCATAATTGAAGTAATTATGCTAGCTATTTTCTTCATCTATCGTCTCCTTATCTTCTATGTAGTATACATTTTAGTAAAATTTTTCGAATATAAGAATAATTTTTAATTGTTCTTCTAAATTAAATCCTAAATTTCCCATATATCTAATTATACCATTATGTTTTGAGTTATTATCATTAAGTTGAATTTATCTATCTCTTATATGCTTTTATTTCTAACTTCTAATTTAACCAATCTCCTCAATGCTATAGATAAATTTCATATATCTTTCAAATATGATATGTATGAAAGTATAGACTCTATAAATAAAAAAATCAATATTATCAACATTATTGTAACTTTATCTTCATATTATAACTATAATTAACAAGAATTCTTAGCTCATACTATATTAATAAATAAAAAAAGAAGGCCTAAGCCTTCTTCTTTTATTTATTATTTTTTACTAATGTTACTCTTGAATTATCTAATCCATCTATCATAAAATCAAATTCATCTAATTTTTCATATTGACTAACATCAAAAGTGATAGAAACATAATCTTTTCCATCTTTACTCTCCATCCATCCTGGCCTTTCACTTTTGTATTCTTTCCCATTTTTATCTACTAATTTTGCATTTAACATTATAAGCTCATCTATCGGCTCATTAACCGCAAAATCTATCTTTATTCCAGTTGCAAATCCTTTTGCTTCAATTATTTCTACTTTTTCATTTTTATCTTTAGCTACATAACTCACTTCTTTATTATTTGTAATAAAATCATCAAAATCTAATTTTAAGTCCCAATTTCCTTCTATGTTTGATATCTTATTAGTTTGTATTCTAAGTCCTTTTATATCCCCTAGTGAACCTTGTGATGAAGTAAACACACACCAAAAATATACTTCATTTT
Organism: Clostridium sp. CCUG 7971; assembly: GCF_017590215.1. Lineage (GTDB taxonomy): Bacteria > Bacillota > Clostridia > Peptostreptococcales > Peptostreptococcaceae > Faecalimicrobium. The sequence continues at coordinate 7,228 of NZ_JAFFPK010000126.1, read as the reverse complement.
CATTTAATTTGCTTACATCTATATCTTCATCAGCACCTGAAGTCAAATGATATTCATTTCCATTTTCATCAGTTAATGGAGGAGACATTATACCATCTTTTCCATATGTTTGAAGTATTCTTCCTTTATCATCACTTATAGTAAAATGATTCATTATACTTTTATTTTTAGTTTCTGGATTTTTGAACTTTTTTAATTCATTTACATCCTTTGAACTTAGCTTAAATTTAATATTTATAATAGTAGGATCTGCTACTAAATCTACTACTTCTAACCTTATTCCATTACTTTCACTAAATACGCCTTCTACTTTTTGTTCATATCCATTTTCTTTTGCATTTTGAACTCCTCTATATCTTCCTTCAAATAATACTTTATTAATACTAGCTAATACTGGCTTACCGAAACTTAAACCGCCTATAACAACCATTACTACCGCAGCTGCTACTGTTTTTTTATTTATATATTTTTTCTTATCTTTTATATTTTCTTTTTCCATATCTTTTATCATATTAAATGCATCCTCTTTTTTATTTATTATGCTTTGTGGTATATATTCTTCTTTATTTAAGTTTTCTTTTATTAATTTATCTAAATCATTTTGCATTTATAATCCCTCCTTCTTCATTGTTTAGCAAAAAATTTTTAAGCTGTTTTTTCCCCCTAGAAATTCTAGATTTTATTGTGTTTTCATTTTCATTTAAAATTTCACTTATTTCTCTAGAATTAAATCCTTCGACATAATATAGATTAAGTACTAATTTATAATCCTTATTTAATTTTTCAAAAGCTTCATCAAATTCTAATTTATCATGTGTTTGGTCACTATAGCCTTCTTCCTTATAACTGTCTATAAATATAATATTTTTATTGTTTCTTATAATATCATTGCACTTATTAATTAAAATTCTTGTAATCCAGGTTTTAAAATATGTAGTTTGTTTTAGAGTATGAATACTTTTATAAGCGGATATTATTGTTTCTTGTATTGCATCACCTATGTCTTCTTCATTATGAAGTATTGCTTTAGCCGCTTTATACATAGAAATTTCGTGTTTATTAATCAAACTTATAAAAGCTTCACTATCTCCTTTCATTGCTTTTTTTACTAAAAATTCCATTTTATCCTCCATTTTGTTATCTTTTACAATCATTAGACGTACATTTTATTTAATTAGTTGCATATATTATTATTTTTTTATATTATTTTTAAATCTATAAAAAATAGTAGTTACTAAAAAGTAACTACTATTTTAACATGTATTATGCTTTAGTTTTATTTTAATTAATATATTCTTCTTCTATTTCGCTTGTTATATCTTTTATATCTACTATTTTATTTTTATATGTGATTTTCATCTTTATATAATTAAGTTTATTTTTGTAATCTTTTTTAGGTATTTCTACTTTGTATCCTTTATCTTGCCAAGTAGTCCCATCTATATCATTTTGTTTTTCTTCATAGTATTCGCATTTATAAGTTTTTTCACTTTCACCTATTCCAAGTATTATATCTATAGATTTTATCTCTTGATTACCTCCATCTTTTTTATTAGATTCATAATAATTTCCATCATCATCTACATACATATTATTTAAATTTACATATATACTTAATTTTTCTCCATCTACATCATTATCTTCTCCATAACTAATCGATGGAGGATATGGAATAAACTCATGTTTATCTAAATCAGTTATATCTCCACTTTCAGATATACTACCTTTTGTTACTACTTTATATTTATATTCTGAACCTATATTATACTCCATAACTCCTGTATATGATAAATTCCCATCTTCAGCTAAACTAATCTCAGTCCATTTATCTGATTTATCTTCTTTATACATAAAATATACTTTAGAATCATTACTCGATTTACTTAAATCTACTCTTATATTTAGTATATACTTATCATTTTCTACTTTATCTAGTTTAAAGTTTACATCTTTTGTAAGATGTGTTTTAGCTAATTCTTCATTTAATGTACTTTGAACATTTAGACTTACATTATTAATTAAATCCATAGCCTGACTATGATTTCCAAATGTTGTATTCGATAAATTTTCTACTTTTTTGTTCATTATTAATATAACTATAAGCTGGTATATTAAAGCTATAATTACTAATGATATAACCCCTATTTTTAAATATTTTTCCATAAATCCTTCTCCCTCATATAAAATTCATCCCAAATACATAGTATCATAACTCATAAATATTAAATATAAATATATAGTTACAATTAATATCTATATTTATAATACTTCCTGGTATTTCTCCTTTTGTCCACCATTTACCTAAAAAACTTTAATTATAATAAAAAAGAGATATATTAAAATAATTTCAATATATCTCTTTTACTAATTTGTATTTTTATTAGGCTTTTTTATTTATTGGTTTTTTAAGTATTCCAAGAAGTAACATTCCAACCACTGAACCTGCGATTATTGCTATTATATATCCTACTGGATTTGATACAACTGGTATTACAAATATTCCACCATGTGGTGCACGAAGACCTACATTAAATATCATACTTAAAGCTCCTGCAACTCCTGAACCTACAATACATGCTGGTAATACATGAAGTGGATCTGCAGCTGCAAATGGTATTGCACCTTCTGTTATAAAAGATAGTCCCATAACATAATTTACTTTACCTGATTCTCTTTCCTCTTTTGTAAATCTATTTTTAAAGAATGTTGTAGCTAAACCTATTGCTAGTGGTGGAACCATACCTCCAGCCATAACAGCTGCCATTATTTCGTATTGTCCAGACTCAAGTGATGCTAAACCAAATACATAAGCTGCTTTATTTATCGGGCCACCCATATCTGCTGCCATCATAGCTGCAACTAATATTCCAAGAAGTACTTTTGAACTAGTACCTAAACTCATTAAGAAGTTTTGTATTGCTGTATTTACTGCTGCAACTGGAGGCATTATTATAAATGTCATTATTACTGCCATTATAAGGGTCCCAAATAATGGGAATAACAGTACTGGTTTAATTCCATCAAGTGATTGTGGTAAATCTGAGAATAATTTTTTAAGGCCTAAGACTAAGTATCCTGCTATAAATCCTGCAAGTAAAGCACCTAAAAATCCTGCTCCACCATCTCTTGAAATAACGCCACCAACAAAACCTACAACCATCGCTGGTCTATCAGCTATTGAGTAAGCAATATATCCTGCAAGTATTGGTAGCATAAAGCTAAATGCTATATCTCCTATACCCTTTAGGTATGCTGCCACTGGAGTATTTGAACCAAAGTTAGAGCCACCTACTTGACCTAAAACAGTATCTATTAAAAATGCAAGTGCTATTAATATACCACCAGCTACAACAAATGGTAACATATTAGATACACCATTCATTAAATGCTTGTATATCTTTCTAAATGTTGTTTCATCTTCATCAAAACTAGAAGTAGAACTTCCTGAACCACTATGATTATAAACTGGTGCATCACCTTTTGATGCTCGCTCTATTAATTCATCTGCTTTGTGTATCCCATTGGCAACCTTAGTTATTATAACTTTTTTACCATTAAATCTTGCCATTTCAACATTTTTATCAGCTGCTACTATTATACACTCTGCATGTTCTATTTCCTCAGGTGTTAATACATTTTTAGCCCCAGCTGAACCGTTTGTCTCTACTTTTATAGAAACACCTTTTTTCTCACCCATTTTATTTAAGCTCTCTGCCGCCATAAATGTATGTGCAATCCCTGTTGGGCAAGCTGTAACTGCAAGTACCTTTGGGTAACCTGATTCTTTAGATATTACTTCTTCAACATATTCATCAGCAAATTTTTCTCTTTCTTTATCATCTATTAATTTAATAAACTCATCTACTGAAGATGCATTTATTAAATTATTTCTAAATTCTTCATCCATAAGTATAGTAGATAATCTTGATAATACTTCTAAATGCGTGTCGTTTGCACCTTCTGGAGCAGCTATCATAAATATTAAATGTGATAAACTACCGTCAAAAGATTCATAATCAACTCCAACTTTAGAAACTGCTGCTGCAAGTGCTGCCTTTTTTACAGCTTTTGATTTAGCATGAGGTATCGCTACTCCCTCACCTATTCCTGTTGTACTTAAGTTTTCACGAGCAAGTATTGCTTCTTTATATCCTTCTTTATTAGATAAATTATTTCCATTGTTCATTAAATCGACCATTGTATCAATAGTTTTTAACTTACTTTCGCCTGGTAAATCTAATTTGACACAACTTTTATTAATTAAGTCAGTTATTTTCATATTATATTATTATCTCCTTTACTATAATTTCACTTAAAAGGCTTTCTATAAATTCTCTTTTAGCTAAGTCACTACAAAATGCTGTTGCACTTCCACAAGCTGTACCTAGTTTTAAAGCTTCTTCATAACTATTAGTACTTACATATCCAGAAATGAATCCTGCTACCATTGAGTCTCCAGCTCCAACTGAATTTATAACTTTTCCTTTGGCAACATTACTTATAAAGACTCTATTTTCCTCATTAACTAGTATTGCTCCATTCTTGCCCATAGATACTAATACATTTTTAGCTCCCATATCCTTTAGCTTTCTAGCATAAAGAGCTACATCTTCATTTGATTTTAGTTTTACATTAAACATTTCTTCTAATTCATGATTATTTGGCTTTATTAAAAATGGCTTGTGTTTTAAAACATTTAAAAGTAAATCTTTAGTTGCATCAACTACTACCCTAACATATTTATTTTCTAATCTTTTCATTATATTTTCATATAGATTTTCACTAAGAGTCTTAGGTATACTTCCAGATAAAACTAAAATATCACCTTCATTTAGTTTATCTATTTTTTTATATAATTGATTTAGTTTTTGATTATTTATATGTGGTCCTTGTCCATTTATCTCTATTTCTTCATTACTCTTTATTTTTACATTTATTCTTGTAAATCCATTTTCTAAATCTATAAAATCAGTTTTAAGACCTTTTTTATCAAGAGAATCTTTTATAAAAGCTCCGCTAAATCCACTTATAAAACCTAGAACTGTACTTTCATATCCTAACTCTTTAAGTACTCCAGATACATTTATCCCTTTTCCACCAGGATATACATTTTCACTACTTATTCTATTTACACTTCCTGTTTTTAAATTATCTAACATTATTACATAATCTATTGCAGGGTTTAATGTCACTGTATAAATCATATGCTACACCTCTTTCTTAATTTTTAAGAAATATTATATTATTATAATACTTAGAAAACATTTTCCGTGAAAGTCAAAAAATTTCTCTTAATCAAAAGAGAAATTTATCTTTATTACTTAAACATATTTACAAACTTTTCGAAACTTCCATTTTCACATATGCTAACAACTTTTGCAATTGAATCGACTCTTTTGTATATAGTAGAAAATAATTCTTCATAATCTAAAACCGTTTCAGAATTAACTGCTAGAATTATAACCAGCCTTACTTTTGATAATTCCCAGTTTATTGGACTTTTAAGTATTCCTATTGCTATTTTATTATTATATATTGTTCCATTTGCACCATGCGGAATAGCTACCATATTTCCAATTTCAGTAGTTGCTATTTTCTCTCTATCAAAAAATGAATTTTTCATATCACTATCTATATAACCCAGTTCTATTAATTTGTTTGCCATAAAATCAATAACTTCTTCTTTATTTTTAAAGTCTAAGTTAGTAAAAAATAGTTCTTTATCAAATATATTTTTAATATTAATATCTACATATATATTTTCTGTTTCTATATATTTTTCGATAATTTTAACCTCTTTGTCACTTAAAAGAGGAGATATGTTTATAACTGGTATTGATTCAATGTCTATAGGAACCGTTGATATTATAAAATCCACTTCAATAACATTTATATAATCTACTAAATAAGCAGGTATAATCTTTAATATTTCAAGCTTTTCTTTAAATATACTTTCAAGCTTTGATTTTATAAGCATAGATGTCCCTATACCTGAAGTGCATACTATTATAGTTTTAAAAATCTTTTTTTCATTCTTATATGACGCTCTTTCAAGTGCTCCACCTACATGTATAGCTATATTTGCTATTTCATTTTCACTTATTTCTATGTCTAAATCTTTTTCTATAGTTTTCTTTGCTATTTTTGCTAATTCAAATGCAAATGGATATTTTATTTTTATATCTAATGGCTTTATATCATAGCTTTCTATTCCTAGTTTCATCTTTTTATATAAACTATTTATGTGATTGTATAAACAATCCTTAAATATCTCATCATCTTTTATATTAATAGATGTAGCTAATTTTAAATTTTCACAAAACTCGTTTATAGCATCTTTTATTATATCTTTATTTTTATCATTATTTATTACTATATTTCTCTTATTTTTATAATCATTTATGTAGTTTTTTATAAATTCTTCATTATTATAATTCCCTCTACTTAAATACAGTAATATATGATTAATTATATTTTTAAATTCTGTATCTAATAATATTAGCTTCTCATTATTTAAGCTATTTAATACAATTTTTTTTATTATAAATATATTATTTTTTACTCCATCACTTAAAAATTCATTTAAATTGAGTTCATTATCTGATTTTATGCATAGGTCTATTATGCACCTTATTATATTTTCCTCTATTTTATCTATATATATTCCTTGCTTATGTTTTGTTAATATTTCAATATTATATTTAGCTAATACTTTTTTAACGTCTTTTAAATCATTCTTAATAGTAGAAGTACTTACATACATTAAATCTGCTAAATCTTCAATTCTTATAGCATTACTTTCCTTTGAACTTAGAATTAATAAGGTTTTTATTATATAATGAACTCTGTCTATATCATTATAAGTATCACTGTTAATATTTATATCTTCAACACTACCTTCTAACTTATATCCAACTCCCCTTATTGATAAAATTTGGGCATTTTTAAGTTCTTTATTTAATAATTTTATTTCACTTTGAATGGTTTTAGTAGAACATCCTATCTCTTGACTAAGCGCTATACTACTTACTGGCTGGTCTGAATTCAAAAGAATATTTATTATATTTAATGCTCTTGAGTTAATATTTGTCATAATCAATTAAGCCCCTTCTAATTTTATTTAATATCATCTTATATACCCTAAAATTTTATTTTTATTATAATACATTATCATAATCTATACTTAAATAAAAAAATAGCCTAGAATTTTTTAAAATGTATCCTATAG
>NZ_JAFFPK010000125.1 GCF_017590215.1 Clostridium sp. CCUG 7971 | reverse complement strand
GGCGGATTAGGCTTTTAATACTCTTTTTTATTTGTACGATACCTTGTGAAATATATATATCATTAAAAAATAATAATAATTTAAATACCTTAAATTTGCTTCTAAACTTAATAATGTTAATATTAGGTATTCAAATGGTATTATATCCATCTATATTTAATTAGAAATACTAAAAGACCTGATTTAAAAATCAGTCTTTTAGTATTTCTAATTAAATATATTATATATTAGTATCTTTTACTTCTTCAGGCGGTAACTTTTCCATCGTTATTCCTGTAGCCGCATAGAATAATGATACTAATGGATTTATTAAATTTAAAAATGCAAATGGTAAGTATGCAAATGGATGAATTCCTAATGTAACCCACATATAAGCACCACATGTATTCCATGGAATAAGTGGTGATAAAAGTGTACCACTATCTTCTAATGCTCTTGATAAATTTTTAGGATGTAATCCCCTTTTTCTATACTCATCTTTGTACATCCTACCTGGTAAAACTATAGATAAATATTGTTCTCCTGTAACTAAGTTAGTAAACAAACAAGAAAATATTGTAACAAATACAAGACCAAAAGTCCCTTTTGCGAATGTTAAAAGTGCATTAGCTATAGCTTCTAACATTCCTGTTTTTCAAGGATTCCTCCAAGAGTTAAAGCACATAGTATAAGAGAAACTGTCCACATCATACTATCTAGTCCTCCACGAGTTAAAAGCGCATCAACTTCTGAAATTCCAGTTGTTGATTCAAATCCATAATGAGCCGCATTTATTATTGATTTTAAATCTGCACCTTGGAATATTGCAGCAAACAGTCCTCCTAATAAAGTACCTATTACAAGACCTGGTATAGCAGGCATTTTAAACACAACCATAAGTATAACTATAACTGGAGGTATTAATAATATTGGAGATAAAGTATTAAATGCTCCTTCTAAAGCATTTCTAATAACTTCTATTTGAGTCAAATCTAACTCTTTACCTGCATATTTCATTCCTATTACTCCATATAAAACAAGTGCTATTAATAAAGCAGGCCCTGTAGTATAAATCATATGTTTTATATGTTCAAATAATGTTGCACCTGCCATAGCTGGTGCTAAATTGGTAGTGTCTGAAAGTGGAGACATTTTATCTCCAAAATATGCTCCAGATATTATCGCTCCTGCTACAAGAGGAGCAGGCATTCCAAGACCTTGACCTATTCCAATTAAGGCTATGCCCACTGTACCTGCTGTAGTCCATGATGAACCAGTAGCTAAAGATACTATTGCACATATTAATGTAGTAGCAACTAAGAATATTCCTGGAGATAATATCTTTAATCCCCAATAAATCATTGCAGGAACTGTACCACTTAATATCCAAGTTCCTATTAGCGCTCCAACTATCATAAGGATCAATATAGCTTGCATCGCCATTTTTATAGTATCTAAAACTCCTTCTTCCATTTCTCTCCATGTAAATCCTAATCTAGTAATGCCTATAATTGCTGCTACAACAGCTCCTAATATTAGTGGAATATGAGGGTCTGCACCTAATTTAACTAGTGAATAAGCTAATACTGCAATTAAAAATATTATTGGTATTAATGCTTCACATAAAGTTGCTTTCCTTTTGGTTTTTGGTTTTGTATCCAAATTACTTCCCCCTAATTTAAATTAACAGAATATTTAATATCTTCTGTTAATTAATTATATTTATATTTTCTATTTTTATTACATACTTCTATTGAATATTTCAACTTAGAAGAATACTTGATGTTACCACTTCAAATTGAGTCTTTCATATACCAAAAAATGTAAAATACCAGAAACTATAAAATTTGAAATTTCTGGTATACTTTACTTCAAAAATATTATTTACTCCTATATCAAAGTCAAAATATGATCTATTATGCCCTTATCAAACACTTCTATTTCTGGATTATTCCTAAGACCTTTGTTTATATTTAGGTACTACACAAGTACCACTTGCTTTGCATACAACTACTGGTTCTAATAAATAATCTGCTGCTGATTCATTTATATCTGTTCTTGTTATAACCACTTTTCTAGCTTCAAATTTCATTTTTCTTGAAGTTGTTCCAAAACCAATTATTTCTCCTATTACTTCTATATAATCCCCTGCATAAACTGGAGCAATAAACTCTACCTCATCATAAGATTTAAATAATCCTTCATCTCCATCATTTCTTATTAATAATTCAGTGGCTACATCTCCAAATAATTGAAGTATTTTAGCTCCATCTACTAAATTACCACCGTAATGTGCATCATTTAATCCCATTCTCATTCTTAAAGTACATTTCATATACATATCCCCCCTAGCTTTGAAATTACTTATTTTTTAGTCTATTTATTAATTCTTTTACTGCTTTATTTACATTTTAATCTTTCTTATTCGTCTATTCCATGTGCAATAGGTAATGTTTCATTTTGTGCAAAGACTCTATACATTTGCTTTAATAATTCTTATTTATACTCATAAAATCCCTTGTTAGTTTTTCTTCCTAAAAGTTTAGCTCTTACCATTTTTTTTAGTAATGGGTGAGGTCTATACTTTGAATCTCCAAATTCATTGTATAAAACTTCCATTATATTTAAACATACATCTAAACCTATAAGGTCTCCCAAAGCTAAAGGTCCTATAGGATGGTTTGCACCTAATTTCATAGCCTGATCTATATCAGAAGCTGTTGCTACTTTGTCTGCAAATATACCTATGGCTTCATTAATCATAGGCACTAATATTCTATTCACTATAAATCCTGGTGCTTCATTTACTGTTACAGGCGTTTTTTGTATTTGATTAGATAGGTTAAAGATAGTATTATGAGTTTCTTTTGAAGTGAACATACCGTCAATTATTTCTAATAATTTCATAACTGGAGCTGGATTGAAAAAATGCATTCCGATTACTTTATCGGGTCTTTTTGTACTAATTGATATGTCTGTTATTGATAATGAAGATGTGTTTGTTGCTAGTATTGTTTCTTTTTTACATATATTATCTAGTTCTCTAAAGATCTCTTTTTTTTCATCTATATTTTCAACTATTGCCTCTATTACCAAATCACAATCTCTTGCCTTATTTATATCTGTTGTTATTGTAATATTTGATAATATTTTTAATTTTTCTTCTTCTGTTAGTTTTTCTTTCGCAACACTTTTTTCTAAATTTAGTGTTATAGCATTTACTGCTTTTTCTATGCTTTCAATATGCAAACTTCTAATGACTACTTCATTATTATTAGATGCTAAGACTTGAGCAATACCACTACCCATAGTTCCACTTCCTATGACCATTACTTTCATAAAATACCCCCTATTAAATTTTAATTTTTGCTTGTCTTTTTTCTAAAAAAGCACTCATACCTTCTTTAGGATTATCATTTGAAAAACATAAGATTAATTAAATTTATTTCATAAGCTTCTTTAGCTTTTCCTGTACCTACTAACCTTGCTAATCTTTGTGTTCCTGAAAAACCGGGTATAACTCCAAGACCTACTCCCGGCTGTGAAAATTTTGCTTTTAAACTTGCAATTCTAATATCACAACTCATAGCAAGTTCACAACCTCCACCCTAACACAAAGCCATTCATATCTGCTATTATTGGCTTATCTAAATTTTCTATCCTTCTAAATAGATCACTTCCTTTTTTAGAGAACTTTCTAGCCTCTTTAACGCTCATGTTTTTCATTGCTGATATATCAGCACCTGCTACAAATGCCCTACCTTGTCCAATTATTATGTCCACATAAAGTTCTTCATTTTATTTAAGTATATCTATTGCTTTATCTAACTCACTTAACAATTCTTCATTTAATGAATTTAAGTATTTTTCTCTTTCTATTTCGATAATATAAATGTTATCTTTTTTCACATATTAAATTATTAAACATTTATAGACCACCCTTATCTTCTATTTAATAAAGCATATGAAGATAAATATATATATATGATAAATAAATAATTTTTTGTATAAAATTTTAAAATTTATTATATAATTTATCGAAATAATGTATACATTAAATAAACTAAAGATCCATCTATTCAATAATGAAATGTAAAAGTCAGTATACAAACTCTGTGTCAAAATTTGTATCCCGATTTTTATCCAACTGGTAAAAAAATCTACCCTAGCATGTCTTTATCGAATTTTGATATATCTTCTAAATTATTAATAGCTATTCCTATATGATCAACGTTTAATTTAATAAAACATTAAACCTAAAAAGTAAAATCAATAGCTAAGCTATTATCCAATATTAAAATAAACTTTTCATACTCGCAATCTAAGATTTCTTTAATCTCATAAGCTCTATAATCATCTATTAAAGTTTTAATACCTTCTTCACTTCTAGATAAATTTTCTAATTCTTTACTAGATTCATATACTTTAAGTAGTTTCTCTACTATCTCCATAGTTTTATCATCTAAAAATATTATTTTTCTAACCTTTAGATTAGTTGATTTATATCTTTGTATTCTATCAATAGACATATATTTTAGTAAATTTTTTACACTTTTTGTGTAGGTTTCTTTCGATAATATAGGCTTTACTTTATACTGTTTATACCAATTATAAGATTTAACTATTCCTCCTGTATCATATATTTTTTTTAATAACTCTATATTATTTTTAGAAATAGAATTAAATTTATATCCATCTATACTTTCACCAAATCTCTTTAGCATATGATATTTTCCATTTATGTATTTTCCTAATATCCAATATCCTTCTATGTATTCCTGTGTGTAGTCTAGTTGACAATGAATCTCTCCTCTAGACTTAAAGTTCCAATGGTCAGATATTCTTAAGCTTCCTTCTGGTTTATGAGTCCAAGATATATCAAATGTATTGTAGTAAGTGTCACTATAGGGGCTTTTAACTATATTTTCAAATTTATTTATTTCTTCTATTACTTGTTTAGGCATTATTTTAGATTTTTGAGCTATTAATATACTTTTCATCTAAATCTCCTTATATTACTATAATTTAATATTAAGTTTTCCAATTAATATTTAATTATTTCTAAATATTGATAATAAATAAAAAATACCACTAATATTTAAATATTGGTGGTATTCTTTATTTATTATATAAGTTCTTCTTTTTTATAATTTTCTATAGCTCTTATTACATAACTTAATGTACAGAAATCTCTATCTAGATTTGCCTCTATAAAGTTTAATCCTCTTATTAATGTATTTTCATCGAAGTTTTGTAATAAAATCATTGTACTTATTGGACTTATACTTCCATCCTTTGTATCTAATACTCTTGAATTCTTTATGAACTTATTATTCATAGCTGATTTAATTGCATTTTCAAGATTTTCATTTATGTTTAATTCTGGTATTTCATCAAATACTATAACATCTGAGTTAGATATGTTTAAATTTATAGCTTTACTTATATTTGTACATAAGAATATAGTATTTTTAAATTCAGCACCCTTAAAATCTACTCCATCTAAATTAGCACAATCAAATACTACATCTTCAAATTTTGCCTTTTTAAACTTACTCTTTTTAAAATTTGTTGCAACAAACTCCGCTGATTTAAAACTACATCCATAGAAATTGCATGATTTAAAATGAGCTCCTCTAAAGCTTGTATAATTAAAATTTGATCCCGAGAAATCACTATTATAACAATTACTTCTTTTTAAATCTTTATACATAAAATTTTTATTTAATTTTTGTATATTGTTATAGTTGAACTTACCATTTATTTTTTCATTTGCAGACATTTTTTCCTCCGTTAATTAAAAAACTCTTATATCAATGGATATAAGAGTTATATTTATGCTTATATTGGTTGCGGAGGCAGGACTCGAACCTACGACCTTTGGGTTATGAGCCCAACGAGCTGCCAACTGCTCCACTCCGCGATATTACACTTTCTTCTTATTACTTAAGTATATAATATCACACTTATTATAATATAGCTACACTTATTTACTTTTTACAAATTTAAATACAATTAGATATTCTAAATATCATAGATTTTATTACATATATTATCATAGCTGGGTATTCTCTAACTGTATAGTAAAGACACCCTGATAATGAGCTTGGTGATGATAGTCCTTCATTTTCTAAACCTAATATATATGCTATAATTCTTGACCTAAGCAAATGATAGTCATTAGTAACAATAAGTATTTTTTCTTTAGTTTTTCCTTTTAATATTTGCTTGCTATATACTATATTTTCAAAAGTTGTACTTGATTTATCTTCTTTAATAATTTTTTTTGAATCTGCACCTTTATCTATTAAATATCTATACATTGCCTCAGCTTCAGATATAACTTCATCCTTACCTTGACCACCCGATACTATGATTTTAATTTCTTTATTTTTATTATAATATTCAAGAGCTTTATCTAGTCTTACCTTTAAGGTTTTTGATACTTCTTTTCCATTTATAGCAGCACCTAAAACTACTAAGTATTCTATATTTTTATATGATTTTACATTTTTATTTTGATTGATATTTATAAAAATTGCACTCTCTATTATTAGAAATGTTGATACAAATATTATTATAATGGTTTTATAAATTTTATATAATATATTTATCAATTTAATATTTTTATTATATGTTACCTCTTTAAATATTTTTACTCCATAAATACTCCACATACCAAATATAAGAATTATTGATGATAAGCTTAATCCCCATTCAATTACCAAAAATATATTAAAAGCAATTATACTAAATATAATATAACAGTCTTTTTTCATATTTTGCCTCTTTCATTTTTATCTTTATTTTATAATATATAAATAATTTTTTCAAATTTTAATATATAAAAAGTACTAGTATAATACTAGTACTTTTTATATATTAAAATTAATTTAATTATAAGGTTTCAATTTATATACCTTGTTGTAAACAAGTTTTTAAATCATCATCAGGCGTGCTTATAGCTTTTAAGTTAAATGTATCTATTAAGTATTGAAGTACATTTGGACTTAAGAAAGCAGGTAATGACGGTCCAAGAAAAATGTTTTTTATCCCTAAAGATAATAATGCTAATAAGTCTGCTACAGCTTTTTGCTCATACCAAGATAAAATTATAGATAATGGTAATCCATTTACGTCAGTATCAAAAGCATCAGCAAGTGCTGTAGCAATTCTTACTGCTGAGTAAGCATCATTACATTGTCCTACATCTAACAATCTTGGAAGACCTGCAACTTCTCCAAAATTCAATTTATTAAATCTATATTTTCCACATGCTAGAGTTAATATTATGCAATCCTTAGGTACTTTTTGAGCAAATTCAGTATAATAATTTCTACCTGGTCTTGCTCCATCACATCCACCTATTAAGAAGAAGTGTCTTATTTTTCCATCTTTTACTGCATTAACTATAGTTTCTGAATTACTTAAAGTAGCATGATGTCCAAACCCAACCAGTATTTCATGCGGTTCTTCATCTTTTTCAAATCCACCTGATTCTAATGCTTTATTTATTATTTCACTAAAGTCCTTTTTTCCTTCTGAGTCTTTGCCTATAAATTTAACTCCATCCCATCCAACTACATTTGTACTAAATATTCTATCTTTATAAGAATCCCTTGGTCTCATAAGACAGTTAGTAGTCATAAGTATACACCCTGGTATGTTATCAAATTCTTTTTGTTGGTCTTGCCATGCACCACCAAAATTACCTACAAGATGAGAATATTTTTTCAACTCTGGGTATCCATGGCAAGGTATCATTTCTCCATGAGTATATATATTTATGCCCTTACCTTCAGTTTGTTTAAGTATCATTTCAAGGTCTTTCAAATCATGACCTGAAACTATTATAAATGGACCTTTTTTAATATGTACATTTACTTTATGAGGTGACGGATTTTTATATACTGTAGTATTTGCTTCATCTAATTTCTGCATAACAGCTACACTCATATCTCCAGCTCTCATAGTCCATCTTATTAAATCTTCTAATGTTAATGTATCATCTGTGGTAGCTTCAAGAGCTCTAAAATAAAAATTATCTACTTGATCACTAAAGTATCCTAATTCTCTTGCTTGATGCCCATATGCACTTATTCCTTTTAAGCAATATACTATAGTCTGTCTTAAAGAGCGTATATCTGCATCTAAATCTTGATCATACATTATACCAGATTTTTTAGAGTCTTTAAGCATTTCTGCTTTAGTTTCACTTAAATTATACGTGGCATGATCCGTAGTATTTTTAATGCTTCCTACTTTACTTCTTAGTGATTCTTTTATCTTTTGAGATTCTCTTAGTAACTCTACATGTACGTCTGCATCAAAGTTAACATTTGTTAGTGTTGTAAATAAAGAATTTTCTACAGATCTAACTATATCTTTGTCTATATTTTCCCCTTTTTCTATAATTTCTTTTGCATAACAACTTATTCCTTTTACTTGATATATAAGTAAATCTTGCAGATTAGCTATTTCTGGTGTCTTCCCACAAACACCCATCTTAGTACATCCCTTACCACCTACAGTTTGTTCGCATTGGTAACAAAACATTGGATATTCCATATCCATACCTCCTGAAGATATAAATTATTCTACTAATTACTTGCATTAGTATTATTTGGAATATTAATTTTTTTATTCTATTTAATATGTAAAGCATATTTTTTATAAACATTCTAATATAATAAAAAGTCTATAAATAGATACT
>NZ_JAFFPK010000124.1 GCF_017590215.1 Clostridium sp. CCUG 7971 | reverse complement strand
TTTTTATTATTTAGTTACATTTTTCATATCTATATTTGGTAATATATTTGAAACGCCTTCTTTAGGTATATTTACATAGCTACCTGGTACATCTCCTACTATTATAGTTTCACATATAGGGATTTGAGATTTTATTTCTTTAGTAGATGTTGTAAGAGGTATTACTACTTTTACTTGTGTTTTTGCCTCTAAGTAAATTCTATGTCTAGTTTGATTTATTCCAGATGATTCAAAATCCGTTTTGAAATCTACAGATACAGTTCCTATTGGTTCTATAGATACCTTTAATTTTGGACCATATTTTGCAAGTATTGGACTTTTTAAAGCTGTTCCTATTGGTATGTAAGATGTCGTTGTCTTTACTTGTTTTAACTCATCTTGAATTTGTAGCGCAATATCTGATGCTATTTTATTCATCATAATTGTATTTGATTGCATCATAGTTATTTTTCCTTGAGAATCTAATTTTGTATTAATTAAATCAGAATAGTTTATTTTATCCTTTACAATCTCTCCTACCGCTTTATTTATTGATCTATTTGCAAGTTCTAATGCTTTAGTTTCTGCAAGCACAGTTATAGTCGGCCTTAAACTTGTATCTACATATATAAAACTTCCTATAAGGATAGATAGTATAAGTATAGTAGAAAATATAAAGGTTATTTTTTTAAAATCTTCTTTTTTATTTTCGCTATATTGTTTTTTCAAAATAACACCCCCTACTATTTTATGTAGGTAATTGTAAGTATTCACATATTTTTTTTATTTTAGTGAAAAATAATTGATACTATATTATATTTTAAGTATATATATAAATTAGTCTTAAAATAGTATTTATCGCATAATATCTAAATAGACTGATTCATTATTTTAAACGTAGTTTATGAAGTATTACATTATATTCATTTTTATCTATTGATTACAAAATTATTCATATGTGTGGTATAATATTACATTAAGTAAGGAGGTTAAAACTTAATGAGTAATGATAACAATGAAAATAAAAATAAAATAAGAAGAAAGCAGGTTAGCTCTTCTAATAGGACTAGCAAGCCTACTGGTAAACCATCTTCATCTACTCGTAATACTAAGCCTAAACCTAAGTCTAAATCTAATAAAAAAAATGATAAATTCAAGTTTTTTAGAGTTAGTGGTATAGTAATTTTAGTACTATTAGTACTTGGAGCTGCAGGTGGTACTGGATTGGTATTTGCTTCATTAAAAAATGTTCAACCAGTTACTAAAGCTCTATTAGATGAGAAAACTTACCAAACGACTAAGATCAAATATTCTAATAATGAACTTTTATCTAATGCACCTAGTGTAAATAAAAAAGAACCCATACCATTTGATTCAATTCCTCAAAACATAAAAGATGCTGTTGTTGCCATCGAGGATGAACGTTTCTATGAACATAAGGGTGTTGATATTAAAGGTTTATTTAGATCTGTAGTAAAAACATTAACAGGTACAAAGCAAGGTGGTAGTACAATACCAATGCAGGTATCTAAAATGTTATTAACATCTAAAGAGCAAAGTCTACCTCGTAAAATAAAGGATATATACTATGCTTATGAAATGAGTAAAACTTTAAGTAAAAATGAAATACTTGAAGCTTATTTAAATAACTTCTTCGTCGGTAAAGGACTTGCTGGAGTTGAAGCTGGAGCTCGTGGTTATTTTGATAAAAAAGCGTCTGAACTTTCACTTGCAGAATCTGCATTACTTGCTGGTTCTACTAAAAACCCATCAAGGTATTCAGCTTACATGACATCTAAGTTAGATGGTAATGAAAGTAAGGAAGATGTTGAAAATAAGTTATTATTTTTCATAAATACTCCTGATGATGCTCTTGATGACCCTACTAAAGCAGATTTTGATATGGTTAAAAAGTTACATTCTTGGGGTCTTATACCTAATGAAGATACTTTCAAACAACTAAAGTCGGGTACTATGGTTGTAAGAAAAGCTATAAATAATCCAAAGGCTAAACAAAGACAAGAAGTTGTTTTAAAGAAAATGTTAGAAGTTGGATTTATATCTCAATCAGATTATGATGAAGCAGTTGCAGAAAAAATAAAAATAAAGCTTCCTAAGGCTCCTGATAAAGTTGCATCATCTGTAGAAGACTATATTGAATACAATGTAATTGATGCTTTAGTAGCTCAAGGAAATACTAAAGATGAAGCTTATAATATGTTCTATAATGGTGGATTAGAAATAATGACTACTATAGATCCAAAAATGCAAGGTGAATTAGAAAAACAGTATGATGATACCAGAAACTTCCCTGGTAGCAAGCCTGGAGATGATGGAATAATTCAACCTCAATCATCTATGGTTATACTTGACTATAGAAATGGTCAAATAAAAGCATTAGTTGGAGGTAGACATATAACAGGAAGAAAAACATTAAATAGAGCTACAACAGCTCAACAACCTGGCTCAACTATAAAACCATTATCAGTTTATGCTCCAGCTATAGATTCAGGACTTACTCAATCAACTTCTTTAAGTGATGCAAAAGGCGGTTATAAATTCAATCATAAAGGTTGGAATCCTAATACTACAACATCTGGTAGAGGTTCTATGACTTTACGTAAAGCTTTAGCTTATTCTTCAAATACTATAGCTATAAAAACTGCTGAAATGCTAGGTGACACTTATGAAGAAGCTGTTGATGTAATGATGGATTACTTAAAGAACTTCGGTATATCAACATTAGTAGATAGTAAAACTGCTGATTTAGATAAAAGTGATAGAAGATTCCCTGCATTAACACTTGGTGGTATGACTCATGGTATATCTCCACTTGAAATGGCTGCCGCTTACGGTACATTAGCTAATGGTGGTGTTTATGTAGAACCTATAGTATTTACTACTATAACAAGTTATGATGGGCAAGTAATAGTAAAAAATACTCCAGAAGAACATAAGGTAGTTTCTCCTGAAGTTGCTTATGTTGTTACAGATATGCTAGCTTCAGTTATAACTGAAGGTATTGGTAAATCTGCATCTTTAGGTAGTATGCCTGTTGCTGGTAAGACAGGTACAACAAATGAAGCTCTTGATGCATGGTTTGTTGGATATACACCATATTATGTAGGAGCAACTTATATAGGTGATGATGCTGGTAGAAAAGATCCTAATACAGGTAAATTTATAAAACGTAGAAGTGTTAACGGTGGTAGTGGAACTGCTTCAAGACTATGGGCAAAAGTTATGGGCCCTATTCATAAGAACTTAGAGCATGAGGTTAAATTTAAAGAGCCTGATAATATATACTTTACAAAAATTAACTTAATAGATGGTGGTAAATCATCATTTGGATCTAGTGCAGCATTTATAAAAGGAACTTATCCTACTAGATCTTATACTACTCAACCTACTCCTAATGATAAACCTAAGGAAGAGGAAGAGCAAACTCCAACAACTCCAGAAAATAGTGGAGGTGCAAACCCACCTGAAGGTGGTGGTGGAACTACTACTCCTCCTGCTGAAGGTGGCGGTGGAAACACTAATCCTACACCTCCTCCTGCTGAAGGCGGCGGTGGAACTACTACTCCTCCTGCTGAAGGTGGCGGCGGAACTACTAATCCTACACCTCCTCCTGCTGAAGGCGGCGGTGGCGGAGCTACAGCTCCTCCTGCCGAACCAGCACAGTAAAAATTTAAACTGTTAAATATTAAAAAGCTAACTATCAGTACTTTGATAGTTAGCTTTTTTAATGTTTTAAGGTTTTGCCTTTGGAGTAAATACAACTGCCATTATATAACCGAAGAATATAGCTGCTGCTATTCCTCCTGCTGTTGCTATTGTTCCACCAGTAAATATACCTAAAAAACCATCGCTTTCTATAGCTTTCATTACACCTTTTGCTAGAGAATATCCAAATCCAATTATAGGTACAGTAGCTCCTGATCCACCAAAATTTACTATTGGTTCATATATTCCTAAGAAAGTTAATATAACCCCACTAGTTACATATGTTACCATTACATATGGCGTTTGCATTTTGAAGTAATCCATCATAATTTGAGCTATTAAACAGATTGTACCTCCTACTAAAAATACCTTTAAATAATCCATCAGCATATTAATCACTCCTCATTAACAATTACCACTGCATGTGCTACACATGGTATTGTTTGTTTTTGTAATGTACTTGTTGGAGATAACAATGCTCCTGTTGACACTAACATAACTTTATTGAATTCTTTTTTTGCTAATTTATCATAAATATATCCTGCAAATACTGTAGCGGAACATCCACATCCACTTCCACCACAGTGAACATCTTGTTCTTCTAAATTAAACATTTCAAGGCCACAATCTGTATATACTTTTGATATATCTATTCCTCGTTCTTTTAATAAATCTTCTGTTATCTGTTTCCCTAACTTACCTAAATCTCCAGTAGCTATAATATCAAAGCTATTTGGGTCATCATTTGTATCATTAAAATAAGAATATATTGTATCTATTGCAGCTGGAGCCATAGCTGCTCCCATATTATTTCCGTCATCAATTCCTTTGTCTATTACTTTTCCTACTGTAACGTACTTTATTTTCGGTCCATCTCCATTTGGAGCAATAAGTACACTTCCAGCTCCTGTTACTGTCCACTGAGCTGTCATAGGTTTTTGATTTCCTAACTCTAGAGGAAATCTAAATTGTCTTTCTGCTGTACAATAATGACTAGATGTTCCAGATAAACTTAAATCAGCAAATCCTCCATCTACAATCATTGCACTTAAACACATTCCTTCTGCCATAGTTGAGCAAGCTCCATATATTCCAAAGAATGGTATCGCTAGTTCTCTTGCTGCAAATGATGCTGGTAATAATTGATTTATTAAATCTCCACCAAACATATAATTTACGTCAGTTAGTTTTTTACCAGCCTTTTTTACTGCTTTTTCCATAGCTGTTTCTACCATTTTACTCTCAGCAAATTCCCATGATTTTTCGCCATATAAATCATCTGTTAATATTAAATCAAAATAGTCTTTAAGAGGACCTTCTCCTTCTTTGGGTCCTACAACAGATGAAGCTGATATTATAGTTGGTTTGTTTTGCATTTTAACAGTTCTTTGGCCTATTCTTTTGTTTTTCACATTCTCATCTCCTTATTTTACAAGATTAAAGATATAGTATACAAATCCACATATAATAGATGATCCTATTCCATATACTAATACCGGACCCGCTATTTTAAATAGGTTTGCTCCAACACCCATTACATAACCTTCTCTTTTATATTCCATAGCTGGAGATACTATAGAATTTGCAAATCCAGTTATAGGAATTATAGAACCTGCTCCAGCTCTTTTACCTAAAAGGTCATATACTCCAAGTCCTGTAAGTAAAGCACCTATAAAAATTAATGTAATTGATGTTGCATTTGCTGCAGTTAGCTTATCTAACTGTGTGAACTTCATATACAAATCATTAATACCTTGACCTATCATACAAATTATTCCACCCACAATAAATGCCCATATATAATTTTTCAAATATTTAGGCTTAGGGCTTATTTCATCTACATACTTTTTGTAATCTTTATCCATTGTTATAAACCTCCTCTAACTATTGTCCATCCTACAAATGAACCTATTACCTTTCCAATTAGTAAGCATATTATTACATATTTTAAATAAATAGTAGGTACTTTTAGTCTTCTAGATATTGTTGGGATATAATCAAGTACCTCTGTAAGACCTGAAGATAGAAAACCTACAAAAATTCCATATGCTAGTCCAAATATTATTGCTCCTATCCACCCTATATTAATATAAATTTTTTGAATGGATATTAAACTTCCTAGTAAAGTTCCTACTACAAGTATTCCTTCATATAAGCTCATATATTCCTTTGTTTTGCTAACTTGTGCCATTCTAGGTATAATTCCTATTAATATCAGTATTCCTACAACTCCTGCCCCAACCATCATTCCGCATGATAACCCATATATAAATAAAAATAACTTCAAATTATTTAGTCATTACCTTTTTCTAAGTTCATTTTCGATGTCCTTATTTAAGGAAATCATTTTTAAATCTAATGGACTAGGTTCAAGTTTTGAGTATGTAGGAATAAATTTGTTAAAAAATAAAGCTACTCCAATTCCAATACCTATAGAATATGGTATTTGGAAATATGGCAAATATTTTTTCCCATCTTTCGTTATTGAATCTACCATCATAAATTGAGAATATTCCATATTTACGTCGGCATGAAAATTCATTATTCCCATTATTGATCCCATAAGCACTATTATGGATACAATAAAAACTCTTATATACTTTGTTCTATCTTTTTTACCTTCATCAAAAAATATTACAACATCATCAGTTTTTAAAAAACTAATGTGAACCTGGGGGAATTTATCTTTAATTATTTGAATTACTTCACCTAAATGTATGACATCGTAGTTAGATTTATGAGCTGTATAATTTTTAATACAAATATCACCCAAATAATCTTTTTCACTTTGAGGATAAATATCATAAATATCTTTTAAATAAATCTTATTCTTACTTACCTTAAAAGGTTTTATCCTTATGGGTATTAAGTAAATATCTTCCATATTTAATTCCTCCTTCTCTTTTATTATTTGTTTTATACAAAAAAATAAACCCCTAATTTATGTAAATTTAAATTACATATTATTAGAGGTTTACTTATATTTAGCTAATATATGATTTTAACTTTGATAATACTTTCTTTTCTATTCTAGATACTTGAACTTGAGATATTTTTAACAGTTCACCTATTTCACTTTGCGTTCTATCTTCAAAGTATCTAAGCATAATTATTTGTCTTTCTCTTTTATCTAACTTTCCGAGTATTTCTTTTATCAATAAATTATCTACAACTTTTTCTTCTTCATTTTCGCCTTTTTGACTTATCTTATCTATTAAGCATATTGGCGATCCTTCTTCTTCATGAATAACTCCGTGTAAATACTCAACAGAAGAATTTGATTCCATTGCCATTACTAAATCTTCTTTTTCTATATCTAGTTCCTTAGCTAATTCTTCTATACTAGGTTCTCTACCTAATTTTTTAGTTAGTATCTCACTTGTAGTTTTAGCTTTTATTGCTATTTGTTTAAGAGATCTAGATACTTTTACCATACCATCATCTCTTAAATATCTTTTTATTTCACCTAAAATCATTGGTACTGCATAAGTTGAAAATTTAACATTAAATTTCGGATCAAATTTATATATTGCTTTTATCAAACCTATAGAGCCCAATTGGAATAGGTCATCTCTATCATATCCTATATTTAAAAATTTCGTTACAACACTTCTAACTAGTCCTAAGTTATTTTCTATTAAAACTTCTTTAGCCTCTTCATCCCCTTGTTGTACTCTATCTATTAAATCTAGTGTCTCTTCATGGCTAAGCAATACTCTTTTTTCTTTACTTGCAGTTATCCCCATAATAAAACCTCTATTCTTTTTGGACTTTATTCAGGTAAGTTTATTTTTTTGTCATTACAATTTTTGTTCCATCATTTTTAATAGAACTTACCTCTACATCATCCATAAAACTTTCCATAACAGTAAATCCCATACCTGATCTTTCAAGTTCTGGTTTTGATGTATAAAGTGGTTGCATAGCCATTTGAACGTCTTCCATACCATGTCCTCTATCTTCTACTACAACTTTAATTGTATTATCTTTTATTTCACATCTAAGATATACAAATTTAGATTCATCTTCATCATATCCATGTATAATAGAATTCGTAACAGCTTCTGATACTGCAGTTTTTATATCTGCTAATTCATCTAATGTTGGATCTAACTTTGCTGCAAAAGATGCAACTATAACTCTTGCTAAGCTTTCATTTTCAGATTTGGCAGAAAACTTCACTTCCATAACATTACTCATAATATATTCCCCCTTACAAAGAACTTACTACTTCTTCATATGTATCGTAAACGCCTATTATCTTGTTCATACCAGATAAATTAAATATTTTTTTTATTCTATCATTTGCATTTACTACTGTTACTCTTCCACCTTCGCTGGAAATCTTTTTATATCGTCCTATAATTACACCTATACCAGAAGAATCCATAAAGTTAATATTCTTAAAGTTAAATATTATATTTTTAATAGATTTCGAAATTAGTATATCATCAATCTCATCTCTAACCTCATTGGCTATATGGTGATCTAGTTCTGTAGCCATAAACTCTATAATTAAGTTTTTTTGGTCTAAAGAATATTTTATCATTAAGCTACCCCCTTACTATCTACAAAAGTATTAACTTCTAATAAATTCTATAATCTAATCTCTTATCCTTCAAAGAAATATCACTACTTTTGTTTTATTATGTCTATGAAAGTTTCATTATATGTTACTTGACCACCCATATCTGATATATCACTATCTGCTATATAGTTTGGATTCCCATGCTTTTTCCACCATCCAACATACATCATTACTACATAGTCACTTATACTATTGTCTATATTTATTTCTGTCTCTATGGTAATATTTTTATTTTTAAGTCTTACAACCTCTTTATTTTCTATATTTACTTTTATTGCCATATTTTCATTAATATATGCTTTTGATATTCCATTTTTATCTATATAATGTTGGCTAAATAGTGTTTCTCTATGGTGATTCGTTAATAGCCTAAATTTATTTTGTTTTGGAGTGCTTATGTAAATAGGTATTGGACTCAATCCATCCTTTTCAGCTTCTTTTGAATATAATTCAAACATTTTTGAAGGCGTATCAAATACTTTATCTTCCCATGCTATATATTCTTGTATTGTAAAATATGTATCTCTAATTTTTTCTAAATTTATATCTTTATCAATTTTTTTAAGAGGTTTTATTGCTTCATTTAAATATTCATACTTAGATACATAAGGATAATTATTTATTTTCATTGCTTTAGCTAATTCCATAAAGAAATAATACTCATCCATTAATTTATCATTTGGTTCAACTGCTTTTTCATTATAAATTATATATGGATTAGTCATTGAACTATATAATATATCTTCACTTTCTAAAGTATTTGTACAAGGTATAAATAAATCACATTTAGACGCAGTGTCTGTCATAAACATATCAAAACAAACCTTAAAATCAATCTTAGAAAAAGCATCTTCTAGTTCTACTAAATTTGGCAATTGATTTAATAAATTACTTTTTGTTATAATTGTCATTTTTATAGGTATATTATTTGCATTAAAAGAATCATTAATAAATTTACTTATTTTACTAGTATAAAACTCTCTATTCTCACCAAAACTTTCACTTTCATATGGATCTGTATTTATATATTTAGAGTAAACTTTATTTGCATAATTTACTCCTCCTCCACTAAATCCAATTTGTCCAGTAATGGCACCTAATGAATCTATTAATCTTATTGTATTTCCCCCATTTTTATATTTTTGCATACCATATCCCAAACATATTGTTGAATATTTTTGAGTATATAATTTTACTAATTCTTTAATTTGATTTATTTCTACTCCACACTCATTTGAAAGATAGTTTAAATCTAATTTTTCGATATAACTTTTATATTCTTCAAATCCTAATACATATGAATTTATATATTCTTTATCATATATTTTTTCATCGATTATAATTTTACTCATTGCAGCTGCTAAAGCTCCATCACTACCTGGATTTATTCTTATATAAATATCTGCAATCTTGGCAGTTTGTGTATATATAGGATCTATAACTATTATTTTAGCTCCTTTTTCTTTGGCTTTTTTTATAGTTTGCATAGTATGTATAGTTGTATAAGCTGGGTTTTTACCCCAAATAAATATATTCTTACTATTAAACATATCTTCTAAAGAATGACTTCTTGCAACTCCAAAATCATATTTTTGAGCTTTAATCCCCGCACTCCAACAGGGTCCACCTTTTGATTTTGATACTCCTCCATAAAAATTAGTGAATATATCTCCTATATCTTTAAGTAAAGATCCACTTCCATACTGAGTATAGTAAAGAACAGATTTTGAAGTATAAGTCTCCTTATAATAACTTAATTTCTTCACCATTATTTGTATAGCTTCATTAAAACTAATTTCTACCCATTTATCTTTGACCTTAAGTAAAGGTGTAGTAATCCTATCTTTATGATTTAATCTATCTAAATGAGATCTTCCTTTATTGCATATAAATCCTTTTGTATAAGGATGATTTTTATCACCTTCTATCTTAATAACTTTATTATTCTCTACATATACATTAAACTTACATGCATCAAAACAATCTAGCGTACATCCATGACTTAATATCTCCATATACTACCTCCAAGCGTCATAATTCTTTAATATATAAAATAATATCACAAATAGTTACTAAATATATATTTGTAAAATAAAAGAAGGTATGATTTTAATCATACCTTCTAAAAATAACTATTTCTTTCTTCTATTAGCTTGTTCTATGTTTATTTTATTACCTTTGATTTTTATATCTTTCATCTTTTCTAATACTTTCTTAGCATTTTCCTTAGGAACTTCAACGAAAGTATATTTATCATATATATCTATTGTTCCAACTAATTTACCTGGTATTCCAGCTTCTCCAGCTATAGAACCTACTATATCTTTAGCTTGAACTCTTTGGTTTCTACCTACATTTATAAATAGTCTAACCATTCCGTCTTGAGCACCTGTTGTTCCTCTACGTTCTCTACGGTCACCACGTTCTCTACGCTCTCTTGGTTTTTCTTCAACTATTTCTTGCTTTTCTTCACCTAAAGATAATTTTAAAAGTGCAGCAGCTACATCTACTGTACTAAAATCAGACTCAGAATCTGCACAGAATCCTTCTATCCATTGTAATTGCTTAGTTAAGTGTCCTGCTTCTATAACTTCTTTAACTTGATTAAAGAATGCATTAACTTTCTTTTCTTCAACGTCTGCTATTGAAGGTATCTCATGTTTAACTAATTTAGTCTTAGTGTATCTTTCTATATCTCTCATTTTTCTCATATCTTTACCAAATACGAAAGTGAATGATATACCATTTCTTCCAGCTCTACCAGTTCTACCGATTCTGTGTACATAGTACTCTTCATCTTGTGGCAAATCATAGTTAAATACAGCTTCAACATCATCAACATCTATACCTCTAGCTGCAACGTCTGTAGCTACTAATATATCAATTGTTCCACTTCTAAACTTATCCATAACTATATCTCTTTGAGTTTGCTTTAAATCCCCGTGTAACGCATCTGCAAAGTATCCTCTAGCTTGTAAATCACTTACTAATTCATCTGCTCCTCTTTTAGTGTTTGTGAAAACAACAGATAACTTAGGGTTGTATACGTCTACTAATCTACATAGTACTTCTAACTTATTAGAAGATCTAGTTTCTATATAATATTGCTTTATATTTGGAACTGTAAGTTCTTTTCTAACAACCTTTATATGTTCTGGATCTTTTTGATATTTCTTAGTTAAATCTAATATCCCCTTTGGCATAGTAGCTGAGAAGAAAGTAGTTTGTCTATCTTCTGGAGTCTTGCTTAAAATCATCTCTATGTCTTCTCTGAATCCCATATCTAACATTTCATCTGCTTCATCTAACATAACCATTTTTACATTATCTAATTTTAATGTTTTACGATTTATATGGTCTATAACACGCCCTGGAGTACCTATAACTACTTGAACTCCACTCTTTAATGATTTTATTTGTCTATCTATTGGTTGGCCACCATAAACAGGTAAAGTTTTTACTCCGTGCATGTATTTACCTATTTTTCTTATTTCAGAAGAAACTTGTATTGCAAGTTCTCTAGTTGGACAAAGTACTACCGCTTGTAAACTTTTGTCATCTGGATTAACCATCTCTAATAATGGTATACTGAAAGCTGCTGTTTTTCCCGTTCCTGTTTGAGCTTGTCCTATAACATCCTTACCTGATAATATTACAGGTATAGATTGTGCTTGTATCGGAGATGGTTCTTCAAACCCCATTTCTATTACAGCTCTTTTTATATCGTCGTTTATTTGTAAATCTTCAAATTTTATTGTGTTCATATATTACTTCCTTTCCGTAATCAATTTATCTTAACCTACCCATTATATATTTATTTTAAATAATATGCAATTAGTATTTTGTCCCTTATATAGGTATAGTATTCACGACGATATAAACTTAGCTTTTACTTATATGCTTAAATATATATAGAATATAATGTAATTATATATGTAAAATATGTACCTAACATTACTAATCCTTGCCATCTATATAACTTATGCTTTTTAATAGTAGGTAATATTAATGTAAGAAGTAGTAATACCATAAATGGAAAATCTAATGAAATATTTTGAGATAATATAGGTATATTATTTGGTATAGCTGATATTCCTATAACTGATACTATATTTAATATGTTAGCTCCTAGTATATTACCTACTGAAATTGCATGATGTTTTTTTCTTATTGCTGTAATTGATGAAACTAGTTCTGGTAATGATGTTCCTAATGCTATAACTGTTAAACTTATAACGGATTGTGGTATTCCTATAAATTCAGCTATTATTACTCCATTATCTACAAGTAACCTTGATCCTACAATCATCATTATAAGACCTAGTACAAAGAAGATTCCTATCTTTAGATCCTCTGCTAAACTAGTTTTAGGTTTAGACTTTCTAGAGTTCATATTTTCATTAGCAACACTTTTATAGTTAGTGTACATATATATTGATAGTAATGCTAATAATGCTATTGAATCTATTTTCGTAATATTTCCATCTAGACCTAAAAGTATTAAAGTTATAACACATATTAAAAGTAGTATTGATTTTGAAATAAACATATTTTTATCTACTTTAAATGGACTTATAAATGCTACTAGTCCTAAAACTAAACCTGTATTACATATTATAGATCCTACTGCATTGCCTAAACTCATCGTCGCATGTCCATCTATTGAAGCAAATAATGAAACAGTCATCTCTGGAAGCGTAGTAGCAAAACTTACTATAGTAGCTCCCAATATCAATTCTGATATATTAGTTTTTTTACCAATTTCAACAGTACAATTTATAAATATATCTGCACCTTTAGTAATCAGTATAAAACCAATTAAAAATAGTAATACTATAATGAACATAAAAATCATCCCCTCCTATATATATAAATATTCAATTTTTATACATATATGATAGAGAGTTTAGTAGTATATTTTTTTTAAAATTTGTAATATTTTCTTGTTTATATGTTTAATTTAGTGGGTATATATTTAATACAAAAGAAGAGGAACAATAAAAGTTATCTCTCATAAAACAACAAAATCATACATAAATATTGTATACAAAATACTAATTCTATGTTATGATTATATTGTTTAAAAAATATCTAGCTAGATTTTAAAAATATAAAAATTAACTTTTACAAATTTAAAACCTGATTTAATTTAAGGAGGCTATCAATATGAATGCATGGCAAGGATTCAAAGAAGGTAGATGGACTAAGGAAATAGATGTTAGAGGGTTCATCCAATTAAACTACACTCCATATGAAGGAGATGACTCTTTCTTAGCTGGAGCTACAGAAAATACTAAAAAATTATGGGACGAAGCAATGGTTCTTTTCAAAAAGGAAAGAGACAATGGTGGAACTTTAGACGTTGATACTAAAACTGTATCTATGATAAATGCTTACGCTCCAGGATATATAGATAAAGAATTAGAAACTATAGTAGGGGTTCAAACTGACGCTCCTTTAAAAAGAGCTGTTATGCCATTTGGTGGTATAAAAATGGTTGAAAATTCTTGTAAAGCTTACGGGTACGAATGTGATCCAGAAATAAGTGAAATATTCACTAAATACAGAAAAACTCATAACCAAGGGGTATTCGATGCTTACACTGCTGAAATGAGAGCTGTTAGAAAATCTGGTATAGTAACAGGACTTCCAGATGCTTACGGAAGAGGTAGAATAATAGGAGACTACAGAAGAGTTGCTCTTTATGGAGTTGACGCTTTAATAGCTGACAAAAACCATCAAAAAGATACTTTAGACGTTTCTACTATGGACGAAGGTGTTATAAGATTAAGAGAAGAAATATCTGATCAAATAAAAGCATTAAATGAATTAAAAGCAATGGCTGCTACTTACGGATTTGATATATCTAAGCCAGCTACTAACTCTAAAGAAGCTGTTCAATGGTTATACTTCGGATACTTAGGAGCTATAAAAGATCAAAACGGAGCTGCAATGTCTATAGGTAGAACTTCTACTTTCTTAGATATATACTTCGAAAGAGATTTAGCTGCTGGTACTATAACTGAAGAAGAAGTTCAAGAAATAATGGACCACTTCGTTATGAAGTTAAGAATGGTTAAATTCTTAAGAACTCCTGAATACAATGATTTATTCTCTGGAGACCCAACTTGGGTAACTGAATCAATCGGTGGTATGGGTATAGATGGTAGAACATTAGTAACTAAAAACTCATTCAGAGTTTTAAATACTCTTTACACTCTAGGACCATCACCTGAACCAAACTTAACAGTATTATGGTCAAACCACTTCCCTCAAGGATTCAAAGATTTCTGTTCTAAAGTATCTATAGATACAAGTTCAGTACAATACGAAAACGATGATTTAATGAGACCATACTGGGGAGATGACTACGGTATAGCTTGTTGTGTATCTGCAATGAAGATAGGTAAGCAAATGCAATTCTTCGGAGCTAGAGTAAACTTAGCTAAAACTTTATTATATGCTATAAACGGTGGGGTTGATGAAAAATCATTAGTTCAAGTTGGACCAAGATTTGAACCAATAACTTCAGAATACTTAGACTACGATGAAGTTATGGCTAAATTCGAGCCATTTACTGATTGGTTAGCTAACCTTTATGTAAATACATTAAACGTAATCCACTACATGCATGATAAATATTCTTATGAAGCATTAGAAATGGCTTTACATGATAGAGACGTATTCAGAACTATGGCTTGTGGTATAGCTGGTTTATCAGTATGTGCTGACTCATTATCTGCTATAAAACATGCTAAAGTTAAAACTATAAGAAATGAGCAAGGAATAGCTGTTGACTTCGAAATAGAAGGAGAATATCCACAATACGGAAACAACGATGACAGAGTTGACCAAATAGCTTGTGACTTAATAGAAAACTTCATGAACAAAATAAGAAAGAACAAGACTTATAGAGATTCTTACCATACTCAATCTATATTAACAATAACTTCAAATGTTGTTTACGGTAAGAAAACTGGTAACACTCCTGACGGAAGAAGAGCTGGTCAACCATTTGCTCCAGGTGCTAACCCAATGCACGGTAGAGATCACAGTGGTGCTTTAGCTTCATTATCTTCAGTTGCTAAATTACCATACGAACATGCTCAAGATGGTATATCTAATACTTTCTCTATAGTACCAGGTGCTTTAGGAAAAGATATGGCAGAAAGAGTAACTAACTTATCAGCAATGATGGACGGATACTTCGGAGACGGAGCTCATCACTTAAACGTTAACGTATTTGATAGATCTACTTTAGAAGATGCTATGGAACATCCAGAAAAATATCCTCAATTAACTATAAGAGTTTCAGGATATGCTGTTAACTTCATAAAATTAACAAGAGAACAACAATTAGACGTTATAAACAGAACATTCCACGGAAAAATGGCTTAATTTATAACAACTAAACTTTAAACCGGACAATTTAACAATCAATTAATCAAAGTATAAATATTTTTCAGGGTGTAAGTCTCATCAACTTACACCCTCTTTTTTATATAAATTATATACTTCTCCTCTACCATCCTATTTTTTACCATTTACTAATGTTATTATTTTTGTTTAAATGCCTACTTTTTGGGTATATAGTATAATATTAGAAGATAATTATTATATAGACCTGTAGACTTTATGTGCTAATTATCATATAATTTAATTAGAGATGATTTTTGTATACAATATATTTTATTATATATTTAATAAATTTTATAAATACAACTTATGAGGTGAACGATATGGTTAAAGGAAGAATTCATTCTATAGAAACATTTGGTACAGTTGATGGACCCGGAATTAGATATATATTATTTTTACAAGGATGTCCATTAAGATGTAAGTATTGTCATAATAGAGATACTTGGGATACAAAGAGTGGAAAAGAATATACAACTGATGAAATAATAGCAGATGCTAAAAAATACGCTTCTTACATGAAGTTCTCTGGTGGAGGTATAACAGCATCAGGTGGTGAAGCAACTTTACAACCCGAGTTTTTAACAGAGTTATTTGCTAAAGCTAAGAAAAATGATATACACACTTGTTTAGATACTTCAGGATTTGTAAATATAGAAACAATAGATCCTATACTTGATAATACAGACCTTGTTTTACTTGACTTAAAACATATGGTTGATGAAGAGTCTAAGAATTTAACTGGTGTAGGAATTGAAAAATCTCTTAAGTTAGCTAAGCATTTAGACGAAAGAAATATCCCTGTTTGGATAAGACACGTTCTTGTTCCTGGAATCACAGACACTAAAGAAAATTTAGAAGCTTTAGGTAAGTTTGTATCTACTCTTAATAATGTTGATAGATTTGAATTATTACCTTACCATACTATGGGAGTTCACAAATGGGAAAGTATGGGAATAGATTACGAATTAAAGGATGTAGAAAATGCTACTAGTGAAGATATAGCTAAAGCTACTGAGATAGTTGAGCAATTTGGAGCTAAAGTATTTAAGAAAGACTAGTAAAAAAAGATGGCAATTTATGCCATCTTTTTATTTATATATTAAAATTCTATATCTTCTACTTCTACATTAGCTATTGCATATTCTATTAATTTTTCTACATCTAATGCACTTTCTGATTTTTCTATTCTTTCTAATCTAGGCTTAGTTACTGGTTTTTTTGGAGAAAATACTGTACAGCAGTCTTCTTCTGGTAATATTGATGTTTCAAATGTACCAATCTTTTGTGCTATTTCTATTATTTCTGTCTTGTCCATTGCTATTAATGGTCTAAATACTGGTATACTTACAGCTGCATTAGTACAAGTTAATCCTTGTATTGTTTGAGATGCAACTTGACCTATACTTTCTCCTGTAACTAAAGCTTCACAATGTCTCTTATCTGCTAATCTCTGAGCTATTTGCATCATGAATCTTCTAGATATTATAGTCATCTCTTCTTCTTTGCATTTAAGACCTATCTCTTTTTGTATTTCTAACATGTTTACTTTATGAAGTCTTACTCTTCCACAGTATTTTGCTAGTATTTGAGCTAAATCTCTAACCTTCTCTTGTGATTTTTCACTTGTAAATGGATAACTATGGAAATGTACACATTCTAACTCCATACCTCTTTTAGCAACCATCCAAGATGCAACTGGAGAGTCTATACCACCTGATAAAAGTGACATTGCTCTACCATTAGTTCCAAGTGGTAATCCACCATAACCTGCTACAGTATCACTATACACCATAACATGATTTTCTCTTAATTCACACTTTATTTTTACTTCTGGATTTCTAACATCTACTGCTATTCTATCTTTTACGTTATATACTAAATAACCACCTATATCTAAGCTCATTTGTTGAGAGTTTAATTCAAATGATTTATCCCCTCTTCTTGATTCAACTTTAAAACTTTTATATCCTTGTTCTATCTTTTCTTCTAACATCTTTAATGCTAGTTCCTTTAAGTTTTCGTAGCTTTTTTCTCCTCTTATAGCAGGACATACTCCAACTATACCAAATACTTGTCTTACCTCTTCTATAACTTCTTCATAGTCATAATCTTCTAAGTCTACATATATTCTTCCATACTCTTTATAAACATTAAAACTTCCTATTGGCTTTAACATATTTTTTATATTTTTTATAAGTTTATTCTCAAATAAATATCTATTCTTTCCCTTTACACCTATTTCTCCGTACTTAACTATTAATATATTGTACAATACCATCACCTCTTAATTTTTATCGTCTTCTTATTATCATTCTTAAGTCATTTACTGATTCTTTTACCACTTTTATAACTTCTAATATATCTTCTTCATTATTCATATCACTTAAACTAAATCTTATAGCTCCTTCAATTTCATCAGGATTAAGTTTTATTGCATTTAGCACATGACTTCCTTTTTTCTTAGATGAACATGCTGATCCTGTAGATACATATATTCCTTTTTGTTCTAAGTAGTGAAGTAATACTTCTCCTTTAATCCCTCTAAAAGAAACGTTTAATATGTGGCATACTCCATCATCATTAGAGTTTATCTTTATATCATCTATATTTTCTAATAGACCTTCTTTAAGCATATTTTTTAGATTAGATATTTTCTCTATATTCTTATCTAAATCTTTATTTGTTATTTTTATAGCTTCTCCTAATCCATATATACCAGGAACATTTTCTGTCCCTGATCTTATTCCTATTTCTTGTCCTCCACCTGTTAAAAGAGGTTTTAATCTATTATTTTCTTTAATATACATAAATCCTATACCCTTAGGTCCATGTAATTTATGTCCGCTTACGCTCATAAAATCTATATTATATCTTGATGGCTTAAAGTTAATCTTTCCATAAGATTGTACGGCGTCTACATGTAAATATACTTTATCATTTAACGTTTTTAGATGCTTACCTACTTCTTGTATAGGCTCAATAGCACCTATCTCATTATTTACATGCATCATAGTTACTAAAGATGTTGTTGATTTTAATGATCTTTTAAATTCCTCAATATCTATTATTCCCTTTTCATTAACATCTAAATATGTTACTTCAAAACCTTCACTCTCTAAGTCTTTAAGTGTATCTAAAACAGATGGATGCTCTATTTTTGTAGATATTATATGATTTTTTCTTTTTTTATATAAATTAGCAACACCTCTTATTATAGTGTTGTTAGATTCCGTTCCGCCAGATGTAAAGTATATCTCTTTATCCTTTGCTGAAATAGATCTTGCTATATCTTGTCTTATAGATTTTATATTTTTTTCAACTTCTATACCCTTTCTATGTAAAGAAGATGGATTAGCATAATCCGTACTAAGTGCATAAACCATTTTTTCAACTACTTCTTTATATGGTTTAGTTGTCGCACTATTATCTAAATATATCTCCATATATTACACCAACTTTCTATTATTGATATATATTATTTATTTTTACCAAATTTATATTTTACGTATTAGAATAATAAAAGTTTTACATAAATCAAACTTTAATTATTTCTTTGCTTTATTGTATATTATGCACTTTATTTAAAATTCATATCTTTATATTATAACATTAAATTTTATATATTTTAATATTTAATACCTTAATGGATTAAAATATGTTGTTTTAATTTATAATAATTATCCATTTAAGTATTTTTATTTGTATAAATTATTTTTTATTAACATATTTTGTAAATTTTTATGTTTTTTGTGGAAAATTATTGATTAAGCTGTCGAATTTTGATATTATTTAATTAAGGTTATCCCCCTGATAACCTTAGTAAAATCTCTATTCACAATACCCCATTTGATGAATACCAAGTATTCATCAGCCTACTTTCAATCGGAAAAGAAGTAGGTTTTATTTTTTTGTTTTTTTATTCGATAAAAATTTTTTTTTGAAAAACTATTGATTTTTCTGTCGAATTTTGTTATTATAAATACATGGTTATCCCCCTGATAACCTTAATTAAAATCTCTATTCCCAATACCCCTTTTGAACGGATATACTTTATATCCATTTAAAAATATTAAATTGACTACGGAAATCAATTTAATACAAAAAAAGAGCTTCCCCGAGCTCTTTTTTTTATACTTTTTAATTTTATCCAATAGACCTATATAGGTTTTTTTGATATAATTTATTTATTATATATTAAAATGGTAGGAGGATACTATTATGACTAAAAAGAAAGTTGCTATAGTTTTTACTGGTGGTACTATATCTATGACTGTAGATGAAAAGGTTGGTGCTGCTATACCAACTTTATCTGGTGAGCAAATAATGTCTATGGTTACAAACATAGATAAGGTTGCAAATGTTGAAGTTCTTAATTTTGATGAAATACCTGGACCTCACATAACTCCACAAAGAATGATGGAATTAAAGGATTATGTAAATAATTTACTTATAAGAGAAGATATATCTGGTGTAGTAATTACACATGGTACAGATAGTTTAGAAGAAACTGCTTATTTCTTAGACTTAACTATTACTAGTATAAAGCCTGTTATAGTTACAGGTGCTATGAGAAGTAGCTCTGAGCTTGGATATGATGGTCCTAGTAACTTATCAGCTGCAGTTTGTACTGCTATATCTAAGGAAGCTATTGGAAAAGGGGTTCTTATTGTTTTAAACAATGAAGTTATGCTAGCTTCTGAAGCTACTAAAACTAGTACTTTATCATTAAATACATTCCAATCTATTGGATCTGGTCCTTTAGGTATAATAGATTGTAATGAGCTTGTTTTATATAAAACTGTATCTTCTAGAACTATAATAGACACAGATAGTGTTGAATCTAAAGTTGCATTATTTAAATCTGGTATAGGAATGGATGAAGAATTTATAAAATTTGCTACTGATAATGGATATAAAGGAATCATAATCGAAGCTATGGGTAGAGGTAACATCCCTCCTAAAATGTATGAAGGTGTTAAATATGCTAGAGAAAATAATATACCTGTTGTTATAGTATCTAGATGTCATTCTGGTAGAGTATTTGATAGTTATGGATACTTAGGTTCTGGAAAAGACTTAAGAAATCTTGGATGTATATTCGGCGGAGATCTTCCAGGACAAAAGGCTAGAATAAAATTAATGTTAGCCCTTGGAAAAACTAATGATCTAAATGAAATAAAAGACTTCTTTGAAAAAGGAATATATTATTAGAATTCAAAAGGCTTATCTTAAAGTGATTTTTAAGGTAAGCCTTTTATAATACCTATATATGACCTTGAGCAACAGACGCAGGCGTTGGCGACATGAAGTGTAGCGCCCACACAGTAGCTTAAGCAAAGCGCATTTTTCTATATTTTCCATATCATATTTTTAGTTAAGCATAATTTATAATCAAATGTTCTTTCTCCATCATTAAACTTTGCTTTAATAAGATTATTCTCTTTTTGTACTACAGTACCTTCTTTAAATCTCTTATGATATATTTTATCTCCTATTATTATATTATCCATCTCTTCCTTTGTTGGAGCCTTTATATCGTCAATAAATCTTGATTTTGATACTTTCTTTCCATATTTATTGATAGGTGAACTTATATATAAATTTTCTTCCGCTCTTGTTATTGCTACATACATAAGTCTTCTTTCTTCTTCAATTTGTTCTGCTTTCTTTTTATCATCATCTAAGTCATATGACTTTTCATGAGGTATCGTACCTTCGTTAGCTCCTATTATATAAACATTTTTAAATTCTAACCCTTTAGCGCTATGCATTGTTGTAAATATGACACCATCAGTATTTTTATTATGCTTATTGTCAACTAATTCACTCTTTACTCTTTCTATATGATCTAGATATTCCTCTATAGTTTTAAAGTTTGTTGCTGAACTTTCTAATTCATTTAATATCTCTACTAATCCATTAGCTTTAATTTTCCTATTTGTACAGTAGTCTAATATATATCTATCATAATCTAAACTTGTCCTAATATAGGATATAGCATTTTTAGGATTTAAAGTTTTTAAATAACTTAAATCTATTTCTAAATCATTTATCGTTTTTATTTGATTTGGCTTTAGTTCACATTTATTTATAAGTGAATTTATAAAGTCTTTCTCATCTTTTATCATATTTATACTATCTCTTGATATATACCTAAATGGCTTATTTATAATTCTGACCCAATCTTTATTAGAATTAGGATTCAATCCAATTCTTAAATAAGCTAATATATCTTGAGATGCCCAGTGATCATATATAGTAACTATTGCATCTTTTACAACAAATGGTATTCTCATGTCCATAAAAACATCTACCAACGCTCTTGATTGTATATTTGTTCTATATATTACTGCAAAATCAGTGTATTCAACATAGTCTTTTTTTACTTCTTCTAGTATATCTTTACCAATAAAAACAGCTTCTTCTTCTGAATCATCAGGCGAAATATAGTTTACTTTAGCCCCTAATCCTTGATTACATTTAATTACCTTTTCATACCTATTTTCATTTTTTTCTATAAGTCTATTTGCTACATTTATAATTTCATCTTTAGATCTGTAATTTATGTCTAGAAGTACCTTTTTCGTATTTTTAAAATACTCTTCAAATTGTAGTAAAAAGTCAGGTCTAGCTCCTCTAAATCCATATATACTTTGATCTTCATCTCCTACTACAAATATATTATTATTAGGATTTGATATTAGTTTAAGTACTTCAAATTGAACTCTATTTATGTCTTGAAACTCATCTACTAAAATATATCTATATACATTTCTTACCATATCTAGTGCAGACTTATTATTTTTTAGTAAATGATATGTTTTTATTAACATATCATCAAAATCTATTTTATTTATTTGATCTTTATGCTCTTCATATAAATTATAAGCTTTTATAAACTCATCACTACTTAGTAATTCTGATTTAAAATCAACTTTATCCATAAGCTCATTTTTTACATACGATATTTCATTTATAACCTGACCTACAACTTCGTCATCTTCTCCATTTTCTACTTCTAAGCTTTTTAAGATTCCTTTTATAGCCATTCTCTTCATTTTTTCATCAAGTATACTTTCAAGATTGTATTTTTCAAAATATCTTAGTATCCTAAAAAACACTGAATGGAAAGTTCCATATGTAACCTTATTCATTCTATAATCGTTACTTAAGCTTAAAGCCCTATTTTTCATTTCTAAAGATGATGCCTTTGTAAAACTTATTGCTAATATACTTGTAGGCTTTATTTCTTCATTTACAACCATATTAGCTATTCTATATGTTATTACTCTTGTCTTACCTGAACCAGGTCCCGCAAGTACCATACATGGTCCATTTATATGTTTAACAGCTTCTAGCTGATTTTCATTTAACTTATCTATACTAATCATATATTACCACCTTAAATTAGTTTCTTATCTTAGGTCACTAATTTATTATAATATATAAATCATAAAACTTATATAAAGTATCCTAAAATAAAACCTCATATCTGATTGTAAACTAAAAAGTATATAGTGATACATAAGTATATAAAAA
>NZ_JAFFPK010000123.1 GCF_017590215.1 Clostridium sp. CCUG 7971 | reverse complement strand
GAAAACTTTGAATTAAAAGACTCAAATAGATCTAGAAAAAATATAAACTTCAATAATGATGAAAAAGATTATTTTTCAATGAACGAATATTAATTAAATATAGCAAAATTTATGATTTAAAAATGAAAAATAAAATTAATATAAAGTACAAAAAAGTATTATCATAGTAATTGATAATACTTTTTTGTGAAATTTTAAGAAATCTATTTGAATAGCATTTACGAGGAAGACAGTAATTTAATTGCAATTAAAATAACTAATGTATCTATTTTTAGCATTTATATAATTATATTATGAAAAATTAATATTTAACAAAAAAGTTTGACATAAAACTATTATAGGTATATAATTAGTTTGACATAAAACTAATTATATAAGAGGAGAAATACATAATGGCAAATTTAGATTTTATATACAATCGTAAGAGTGTAAGACAGTTTAAAAATACACCAGTTCCAAAAGAAGATATAGTTGAATTATTAAAGGCTGGGACATATGCACCATCTCCAAAACACCAACAAAATTGGCATTTTGTTGTATTACAAAATAAAGATATAATAAATGAAATGGCAGATATAGTAACTAAAAGCCATGAAAATATAGGACAACTTGCAAAAAACGAAAAAGATTTTAAAAAACATATGAGTGTTATAAAATACTATACATGCTTTAGGCATGCTCCAGTAGTTATATTAGTATATTCATGCGAATATAAAATGATAGAATATAAGCTATTAAAAGAAAGTAATGCACCTCAAGAAGTTCTTGATGTATTAGTATCACCTCAATCAGCAGCTCAAGGCATAGGTGCTGCAGTAGAAAATATTTTATTAGCTGCAACTGAAATGGGTTATGGAACTTGTTATATGACAGGTCCTACACATGCTAAGACTGAGATAGAGAAGCTTATAGGATT
This sequence comes from Clostridium sp. CCUG 7971, assembly GCF_017590215.1. Classification (GTDB taxonomy): domain Bacteria; phylum Bacillota; class Clostridia; order Peptostreptococcales; family Peptostreptococcaceae; genus Faecalimicrobium. Next base: position 16,753 of record NZ_JAFFPK010000123.1, on the reverse strand, counting down.
TAATAAAGAAGGATACGAATTAATGTCTATGATTTCTTTAGGAGTACCAGAAGATAATACTCCAAATCAACCACCTCGTAAACCTTTAGAAGAGGTTGTAACGTTCATAGATTGATATGTAAATATATATAAGGCATCTACAAAATAATATTGTAGATGCTTTTTTATATTTAAATAAAATTAATAAAAATTCATATAAAAATATAAAAAATACTATACTAAAAAAGTTGTAATAACAGTGTAAATTATAATTACAAAATTGTAAACAGTGATTACAACAGTGTAAATTTTTATATTAAAAATTTATGATATAGTGAAGTTAAGAATAGAATTAAAAAGATTTTTGTCGAAATACGGAATGTCATGAAAATTTTATCTAATAATTTTAAGAAATCATAAAAATTTGGAGGTGAGTATAATTACAGAGTAGTTGCTAAAGATAAGATTGATATTCAAATATACAAAATAATCGATAAAAATATACTATAAACAGAATATAAGGCTAGGGTTTAGGCATGAAAATTAGAAGAAAAATACGTGATAAAATAATAAAATCTACTCTTATATTAGTAGGTTTAGTTTTTGTGGGTTTAGTAAGTAGTAGATATATAACTTCTCAAGCTGAAGACAGTTTTAATAGTTCGATTGAGAATTCTAAGATCATATCAAGTGGTGTAGAGTTAATCAAAAAACTTGAATTTAAAGATGTTATAGAAGTTGAAAATAAAATAGATGATATGAATAAGAAAAAAGATATAAAGGATAAGAAAAAAGATATAAAGGATAAGGATTTAAAACAGATATTTGAGAATTCTGTAATAATGGGAGATTCAATATCAGAATCTTTAATAGAATATAACATATTAAATAAATCCTCTGTAGTAGCATATAAAGGAAGAAATACATCAACTGCTAAAAAAGATGTAAATTTAGCTGTCAATTTATACCCATCTAATATATTTATGGCCTATGGAATGAATGACATACCATACTTTAGAGGAGATGCTAATAAATTTATCTTATCTTATGAAAAACTAATACAAGATTTAAAGTCAAAGTTACCTAAAAGTAAAATATATATATGCTCAATTTTACCCGTACAACAAAAAGTTATAGATGAGGATAAGTTCTATTATAAATTAGATGAATTTAATAATGCCCTTAAAGATATGTGTAATAGGCTAGGGCTAACTTTTATAGAGAGTAAAGATATAGTAGTTAAAAATCCTAATTTATTTGAAAAAGATGGAGTGCATATGAAAATAGGTTTCTATCCATTATGGCTAAGAGTTCTCTTAGATAAATCAAATTTATAAGTTAATGAGGATAAAGAAATGAAAATACATATAAAAAAAATGTTGGCAATTATGGTTATAAATATATCAATATTTACTATGGGATGTTCAAGTGAAATAAATGTATCTATAAATGATATTGAATCTAATTTAATTAAAAATATTGATACTGAGAGTATGGAAAAAGGTAATCAAAAAACACTTAGAAGATTTTATGGAATAAATCCAGATGATTTGGAAGATTTTGTTTTATATACTCCTAAGTCTAATATGGATGTAGATGAAATGTTAGTCTTAAAGGCAAAGGACTTGGAAAAGGTAGATTTTATAGAAGAAAGCATAGAGTCTAGAGTAAACAGGCAGATAGAGAATTTTAATGGATATGGTGTAGACCAGGTTGGGTTATTAGATAATTATGAAATGAAGATAGAAGATAAATATGTTTTTTTCGTAGTATCAAATAAAGCTGAAGAAATTAAAGAAGAATTTATCAAAAGTATAAAAAATAAATAAGGAATGTGAGCGGTTATGGTTTTTAGCAGTATTATTTTTATATTCACTTTTTTACCTATAAGTTTATTATTATATTATATTACTCCAAGAAATATGAGAAATTTAATATTATTATTAATAAGCTTAGTGTTTTATGCATGGGGGGAACCTGTGTATGTTTTATTAATGATATTTACAACAATATTTAACTTTATAATGGGTAGAGTTATAGACGATAATAAAAGAAATATTAGATGTAAAAATATATTGATATTCACAGTTTTAGCAAATCTATTTATTCTAGGATTTTTTAAATACTATGGATTTTTAATTGAAAATATAAATATGTTATTTGGTTTAAATATAGCATATAAGCAACTACCACTTCCAGTAGGTATATCATTTTACACATTCCAAATATTATCTTATATAGTAGATGTATATTTAGGGAAAGTGAAAGTACAGAAAAATTTAATTTCACTTGGATTGTATGTAACTATGTTTCCTCAATTAGTAGCAGGTCCAATTGTAAGATATCAAGATATAGATAGACAGCTTAATTATAGAGAAGAATCTATTCCTAAGTTCGGTTTAGGCATAGATAGATTTTTAAAGGGGCTATGTAAAAAAGTTTTATTAGCTAATAACATAGGTATGGTATGGACAACTATCCAATCTTCAAATATAGATAATATATCTGTGTTAACATCTTGGATAGGTATAATAGCTTATACATTCCAGATATATTTTGATTTTAGTGGTTATTCAGATATGGCCATAGGTCTTGGAAAAATGTTTGGATTTGATTTTATAGAAAACTTTAATTATCCATATATATCAACTAGTGTATCTGAATTTTGGAGAAGATGGCATATATCACTAGGATCATGGTTTAAGGAATACATATATATACCTCTAGGGGGAAATAGAGTAAGTAAATTAAAAAGTATAAGAAATATATTTGTAGTTTGGCTACTTACAGGTTTATGGCATGGTGCCAGCTGGAACTTTATCGTTTGGGGGCTTTACTATGGGACTATATTATTTATAGAAAAAACTATATTAAATAAATTACTAGAAAGATTACCAAAACCTTTAAGACATATTTATACTATGGTATTAATTATGGTAGGTTGGATATTCTTTGGAAGTGAAAATTTAAGTTATGCTTTAAATTACATAGGAGTTATGTTTGGATTAGCTGGAAATAGTCTAGTAGATTCAATTGGCTTATATTATTTATACACTAACTTAATATTATTTGCAGTGCTATCACTGTGCTCAACACCTATAGTAAGTAAAGTATTTAAAATAGTAATAAAAAAAGGAAAAATTGTAGGCTTATCAATGGCTATATTTATTAATATATCAGTAATGATATTATCTATATCTTATTTAGTAAATGAGACATACAATCCTTTCTTATACTTTAGATTTTAAGGAAATTAAAGGAGAATGATTATGGATAATAAAAAATATGATAACAAAAATACTAAGAGATACTATATAATAATGAGCTTTATATTTATAATATTTCTTGTTATTATAGTAACTTTTAACATACTAAAAAAGATATAAAATTTCAGAGTCTGAAAATAGAATATTAGCTAAAAAGCCTAAGTTTACAGTTGAAAAATTAGTAGAAGGAAAGTTTCCAAAAAAATATGAAAAGTATAAAATAGATCAATTTATAAATAGAGATTTATGGATAGAAGTCAAAACAAGTTTTGATAAAATGTTAGGAAAAAATAAATCTAATGGTGTTTATTTAAGTAAATATAATTATTTAATTGAAGAATTTAAAGAGCCAAATTCAAAGATTATAAAATCTAATTTGGATACTATAAATAAATTCTCAGATAAATATAAAAACATAAAACAACATTTTATAATAGCACCCAATGCAATAGAAATATTAGAGAATAATCTTCCTATATTTGCACCTACTGTAAGTCAAAAAAAATACATTGATAATTTTAAAGATAAATTAAATAAAAATGTGAATTTTATAGATGCATATAAGGCATTAAAAGACCATAATAAAGAGTATATTTACTATAAGACAGATCATCACTGGACAACTTTAGGGTCTTATTATACCTTTTTAGAAGCAGCAAATAGCATGAATATTAATATAGAAAAAATTAAGTATGATGTAAAAAAGGTATCAGATAGTTTTTTTGGAACTTTATCTTCTAAAAGTGGATATAAGGCAAAGGAAGCGGATTACATAGAAGTTTATATACCTAAAAATAAAAATGACGAATATGTAGTTAACTATGTAGAGGAACAAAAAAAGTCTGCATCTTTTTATGATAGCTCAAAATTAAGTGTAAAAGATAAGTACGCAGTATTTTTAGGAGGAAATCATCCTCTAACTAAAATAAAAACAACATCTAAGGAAGATAGAAGACTTCTTATATTCAAAGATTCATATGCAAATAACTTTATACCATTTCTAACACCTCATTTTAAAGAAATAGTAGTTGTAGACCCAAGATATTACTATGATGATATTGATAAATTAATTGAAGAAGAAAAGATAACAGATACTCTATTTTTATATAATGCAAACACGTTTTTCTCTGATACATCTTTAGAGTTAGTTTTAAATAATAAATAGTAATAGAAATACTATTTATTATTTACAAGATTAAATATAAAAAAGCTATTGTACAGTTCACAATAGCTTTTTTATATTTATACAATAATTAAATTATTTATTCAGAGATAATTATATTATGTCCTTGTTCTCTAAACTTATCAACTAATTCCGTATCAATTTTAGAGTCAGTAACTATACAATCAACATCATCAAGAGAGCATACTCTAATAAGGGAGATTTCATTAAATTTTGTACTGTCAGATAAAACTACTACTTTTTTAGCACAATCTTTCATTTTATTATGAACAACGACTTCATCCATTCTTTGATCTGTTATACCGTTGTCTAGTGAAACTCCACAAGTAGTTAAAAACATCATATCTAAATTTATTTTATCTAGTATAAGAGTAGCAAAATCAGATACAAATGAATTTTCATCAGGTGTAAGTACTCCACCTGTTGCAATTACAGTAAATCCTTTTTTATCTACTAATTCATGAGCATTCATTAAAGAGTTAGTAACTATTGTAAGATTATTAAATTTCTTTTTTAAAACTTTAGCAAGTTCATAGGATGTAGTTCCAGAATCTAGTCCTATAGATTGTCCGTCTTGAATTAATTCTGAAGCTTCAATAGCTATAGATTGCTTCATATCTGAATTTTGAGATTGACGTACTCCAAATGAGATGTATACATGTTCATCAGATTTCACATTATTCTTGGGAATAGCTCCACCATGAACTCTATCTAAGTATCCAGATTCATCAAGGTATTTAAGATCTTTTCTGATAGTTTCAGAAGATGCATTTAACTCTAATTTAAGATCAGACGTTTTTACTATTCCATCACATTTTAATTTGTTTAAAATTTTGCATATCTTTCTTCAGCTATGATAAATATCACCTCCAATATAAATTTATATTTTTAATAGTAAAAATGAATATTCTACATGATCCTAAAATAGCAATAAATTGCATATTGTAGGAAGTAATTATAAATTATATATCATAAAATTATAAAAATCCACTTTTTGAGCATAAAATCATAAAAAACTACAAAAAAACCAACAAAAAACAATAAAAACCAATAAAAAACTTGAATAAGCTAAAAAAAACAACTATAATGATAAACATAATAAGTTAGTAGCAATACATAAAGTAAATGAAAACGATTTTACAAAATTATTTATGGAGGTTCAGGATGAAAGAAAAAGAATTACAGACAAAGACAAAATATGCTTGTAATAGGTGGTTTACATTTGCAATCCTTGTACTAGGGGCTGGAACAATTTTTAAGCTTAGTTCACTTAAGGATGCATTTTATATACCAATGCAGCAATATATGGGGCTATCTCACACTCAGATAGGAATGGCTCTATCTACATATGGAATAGTTCAAACAGTAGGACTAATATTTTCAATTTATTTGTCAGATAGATTTTCGAAAAAGTACATGATATCTTTCTCATTGATAGGAGTTGGACTTGTAGGAATTTATCTATCAACATTCCCAACATATACAGGTTTCTTAGTAGCATTTGCTATACTTGCTATATTTGGAGAAGTTACTTATTGGCCAGTACTTTTAAAAGCTGTTAGACTTACAGCTACTGAAAAAGAACAAGGTAGAATATTCGGCTTCTTAGAAGCTGGACGTGGAGTAGTTGATACAATAGTAGCATTTTCAGCATTATCTGTATTCTATTTTATGAATGAAAGTGCGGAAGGACTTAAAGCAGCCATATTATTATTTTCAGCGGTTGTTATAATTGCAGGTATAATATCATTCTTTACTGTTCCTCACGATGAAGTAAGAGACGTAAATGAAACAGGAGAAAAAATTGGTAAGAACTTAGCAGCGTTTCAAGGTATGCTTAGAGCTATAAAGATGAAAGAAATATGGGTTGTTGCTTTTACAATATTCTCTGTATACTGTGTATACTGTGGACTTACATATTTTATACCATTTTTAAATGAAGTATATGCTATGCCAGCAACTTTAGTAGGGGCATATGGTATAATAAATCAATATGGATTAAAAATGGTAGGTGGTCCAGTAGGAGGATTCTTAGCAGATAAAGTTACTAAATCGACAGCTAAATATATAAGAGCTGCATTTATTGTTGCAGCAGTTGCTATGACAGTAATAGTTTTCTTACCTCATGAATCAATGAGCATATATTTAGGTATGTCTCTTACCCTAGGTTTTGGAGCAATAATATTTACGATGAGAGCAGTTTTCTTCGCTCCAATGGATGAAATAAAGGTTCCAATAGAGATAAGTGGTGCAGCAATGTCGATAGGGTCTCTTGTAGGATATTTCCCTTCAACATTTGCGTATACTCTTTATGGAAGTATGTTAGATAAAAGTCCTGGATTACCTGGGTATAAGATGGTGTTTATTACTATGATAGGATTTTCAATTGTAGGATTTTTAATAAGTTCTTATCTAGTACATGTTATAAAGCGTAAACAAGCTCAGTAATATTTTATAATATAAATTAACACTTTATAAATAGATATATTTATTGTTAAAAAATAACTTTAAATTAGGAGAAATGCTAAGATGAAAAATATAAATATTAGAGGTTTTAAAAAAGATGGACAATGGTATAAAGGAAACTTACATAGCCATACAACAGTTTCGGATGGAAATCTAACACCACATGAATCAGTAAAACTATACAAAGATAGAGGGTATTCATTTATGTGTTTAAGTGAGCATGATATATATACTGATTTTAGGGAAGAGCTAAATAGTGATGGATTTATACTATTACCAGGAATTGAATGCTCAAGCATAATGTATGATGAAAATAAACAAAGAAAAAAAATACATCACTTGCATGGTATATTAGGAACTAGTGAGATGCAAAAAAAATCTAAGGATAACCTATTTAAGCATATGGAAAAATTAGAACCATTGGTATGGAAAGGATCTAAAACAGCTCAAGAAATAGCGGATTTGATGCGAGCTAAGGGTTGTATATCAACTTATAATCATCCATTGTGGTCAAGAGTGGATCAAGATGATTTTATAGACACAAAAGGTATATTTGCTCTTGAAATATATAATCATGGTACTGTATTAGAAAGCAATACAGGATATGATACTACTCATTGGGATACTATGTTAAGAAAAGGAAATAGAGTTTATGCATTTGCATCAGATGATAATCATAATGAAGAGTGTTTACCAGATTCATTTGGAGGATGGATAATGGTTAAAGCGAGATCATTAGATCATGATAATATAATCAACTCTTTAATCGATGGAGATTATTACTCTTCATCAGGACCTGAAATATATGATTTTGGAATAAAAGATGGAGTTGCATATGTAGAATGTTCTTCTGTGAACCATGTAAACTTTATGTCTGGAAATGCTATAAATGGAGGATTTTCATATTGGGGAACTCCTAATGAAGATAGTATAACAAGTGCGAAATTTGAGTTAAGAGGAAATGAAACATATATAAGAATAGAATGTGTTGATAAATATGGAAAAATAGCATGGAGTAATCCGATATTTATAGATGATATAAAATCGAAATAAATTTATAGATATTAAGAGAGGTCAATATGGAAAATTTGGAACTTTTTTTGAGGAAACTTGCGAGTATTTTATGGGGAAATTGGTTATTATATATACTTTTATCAGTGGGCATTTTGTACTCCTTTGCAACGGATTTTGTTCAGCTTAGAAAATTTCCATATATAATAAAACAAACGATAATGAATCCAATTAAACAAAAGTCTAAAAGAGATAATTCTGACGGAACCATAACATCTTTCCAAGCTATGTGTACAGCTTTAGCTGGATGTGTAGGGAGTGGGAATATTATAGGTGTATCTACAGCACTTGTTTCTGGAGGATTGGGAGCAATATTTTGGATGTGGGTAGCTGCATTTTTAGGTATGGCAACAAAATATGGTGAAATTATCTTAGGTATTATTTATAGAGAGAAAAATAATAAAGGGGAGTACGTAGGCGGACCTATGTATTATATTTCGAAGGGATTAAAATTACCTATACTAGGTAGCATAACTGCTTTACTTATGACTGTACAAATAATAGGTGGGAATTTTATACAATCTAATGCTATATCTGGAGTTATGAAAAATTCATTCAATGTACCATCATTAATAACGGGAATATTATTGGTTACGATAGTATTTATCATAGTATCTGGTGGACTTAAAAGATTAGCAAGTGTTACTCAAAGAGTTGTTCCAATAATGGCTATATTTTATATTTTATTTGGCTTATTATTAATATTAATTAATATAGATAAAGTTCCGGGAACTATAATACAGATAATTAAAAGTGCGTTTACTATTGAATCTAGTATTGGTGGTATAGCTGGCCATACTATAAAGGAAGCTATGAGATTTGGTGTAGCAAGGGGATTATATTCAAATGAAGCTGGAGAAGGATCAGCGCCGGTAATTCACTCAACTGCAAATGTAAGTCATCCTGCTGAACAAGCTATATTTGGTGTTACTGAAGTATTTATAGACACAATCGTAATATGTACGATAACAGGTTTAATATTAGGGTGTACAGGTGTATTAGATAGTGGAGCAGATCCATCTATTTTAGTAATAAATGCATTTGGAACTATACATCCAATACTAAGATATATTGTATCTATAAGTTTAATTTTATTTTCATTAACATCTCTTATAAGTCAGTGGTACTTTGGATATGTAGGTTTAAATTACATATTTGGTGAAAAAATAGCAATTAATTTTAAGTATGTTTTTCCTATATTCAGTATTGTAGGAGCTTTAATTAGTATTGATATAGTATGGTTAATTCAAGATTGTGCTCTTGGATTACTTATAATACCAAATCTTATAGCTTTAATTATATTAGTACCAGAAGTTAGAAAATATACAAAAGAATTTTTTCAAATAAATAAATCAAAATAAAGCAAAGAAGCCTTAATTTTATTAAGGCTTCTTTTTATTCGAAATTTAAAAATTAGAATTAGGTCAAATATAAATATTATACTCTACAGACAATATTTTAATGTCTATTTAGTTTATTAAATATATATATTACAGGTATAATTATATTAAACGAATTTATAAGTAAATAATTCAAAAATAGACAAGACAATAACAGATTAATTTATATGTAAATAAAAAATAGGAATAATATAATATTTTATAGAAAAAGAAATTGAAATCTGATTTCAATTTCATATTGACAAATAAAATAAACATTAATAATATTAATTTAGGAGGTATTATTCATGAATAAGAAAACCGAATACAAAACAAAGCAAAGAGAGATAATCTTAGATTATTTAAAAGAAAATGAAGATAGACATGTAACAATAGATGAAGTATTTAAATACTTAGAGGAGCAAGGCAATAAGGTAGGAAGAACAACAGTATATAGATACATGGAAAAATTAACGAGTGATGATTTACTAAGAAAGTATTATATTGAAGAAGGTGCAGGATCATGTTATCAATACATAGGTGATCATGAAGATTGCCATCAGCATTTTCATATGAAATGTACAGAATGTAAAGAGTTAATACATCTAGAATGTTCTTATTTAGAAGATGTAAATAATCATATCTTAAAAGAACATAACTTTATAATTAATAACGCAAAGACTGTCTTCTACGGTATTTGTAATAATTGTAGAGGCAAGTCAGAAAGGTAGTATAAAATGAAGAAAATTACTGTTATTGTATTGTCTACAATTTTAATGATATCTTCTATATTAACAGGGTGCACGAATACAAAAAATAAGGAAGATGATAAAAATAAGACAAGTTTAAAAAAAGATAAATTACATATAGTTACAACTTTATTCCCTCAATACGATTTTGTTAAACAAATAGCTGGAGATAAGGCAGATGTTAAATTACTTTTATCGCCAGGTCAAGATAGTCACTCTTTTGAGCCTACTCCTGAAGATATTATAGCAATTCAAAATGCAGATGTATTTATCTACAATGGTGGTGAAGCAGAGGCATGGATTGATAAAGTAATAGATTCTATAGATACAAAAAAAGTAAATATTATTAAGATGATGGATTATGTTAAGGCTGTAAAAGAAGAGGAAGTAGAAGGCATGGAACCTGAGGATGAACATGATCATGAAAAGGAAGAATTAGAACAAAATGGTGAAAATAATAATCAGGATCATGAAGATGAGGAAGAATATGACGAGCATATTTGGACTTCTCCTAAAAATGCAATAAGGATGGTAGAAGGTATTAAAGATACTTTAGTTAAAGTAGATAATATTAATTCAAAAGGTTATAACACAAATTATGAAAAGTACATAAAGGAACTTGAAAAATTAGATAAATTACTTATAGATACAGTATCTAAAGCTAAAAGAAAAATGCTTGTTTTCGGAGATAAGTTTCCATTTAGGTATCTTGTAGATGATTATGGATTAACATATAGAGCAGCTTTTAATGGGTGTAGCACACAAACAGAACCTAGCATTGAAACAGTTACATATTTAATAAACAAAGTAAAAGAAAATAAAATACCTGCCATTTATCATATTGAAATGAGCAATAAAAAAATAGCTAAAACAATTAGTGAAGAAACAGGAGCTAAAGTACTATTACTACATTCAGCGCACAATGTTACAAAGGAAGAATTTAATAAAGGTATTACATATATAGATATAATGAATAACAACATTACTAACCTAAAGGAAGGCTTAGAATAAATATGAACTTAGTAGAATGTAAGAATATAAGTTTTTCATATGAAAATAATGTTGTAGTAAAAAATGTTGATTTTAAAGTTTCAAAAGGTGATTACTTATGTATAATTGGTGAAAATGGTTCTGGGAAAAGTACATTGGTAAAAGGTATATTAGGGTTAATAAAACCATATAAAGGAAATATTTTCATAAGTGAAGAATTAAAAAAATCAACTATTGGATATATTCCTCAGCAAAGTGATATTCAAAGAAATTTTCCAGCCACAGTTTATGAAGTTGTACTATCTGGGTGTATAAGAAGAAATAGCATATTTCCGTTTTATAGCAAAGAAAATAAAGTATTAGCTTGTGAAAGCATGAGAAAATTAAAAATATTAAACTTGAAAAATAGATGTTATAGTGAATTATCAGGAGGTCAACAACAGAGGGTTCTTATTGCAAGAGCTTTATGTGCTACAGATAAGTTAATCATAATGGATGAACCTATAACTGGATTAGATCAAAAATCTACACTAGATATGTATAATATGATAGATAATTTAAATAAAGAATATGAACTTTCTATTATTATGGTATCTCATGATATAAAAACATCTCTAAACTACGCTAATAAAATATTACATATGAGCAATGACTTGTTGTTTTTTGGTGATGTAAAAGACTATAAACAAAGTGAAGTTGGAAAGAGATTTTTAGGTGGTGGAAGTAATGATTAATGTAGTTTCAGAGATGGTATCTTATCCATTTGTTTTAAGAGCTATGATAGTGGGGATTTTAGTGTCACTATGCTGTTCTTTATTAGGTGTAAGTCTAGTTTTAAAAAAATATTCAATGATTGGTGAAGGATTATCTCATGTTTCATTTGGAGCAATATCTATAGCAGTAGCTTTAGGTGTTGCACCATTAAAGCTATCAATACCAGTCGTTGTTATAGTAGCTTTCTTATTACTTAGAATTAAAGAAACTAGTAAAATAAAAGGTGATTCTGCTATAGCAATTATATCGTCTAGTTCATTAGCTATAGGTGTAATATCAATAGCATTGACAACTGGAATGAATACAGATGTATGTAACTATATGTTTGGAAGTATTCTAGCAATGAGTAAAGATGATGTGTATTTAAGTGTAATTTTATCTATAGTAGTATTATTTTTATTTACAATTTATTATAATAAAATATTTTCAATTACTTTTGATGAAAATTTTGCACAATCAACAGGCATAAATGTATCTTTTTATAATATGATGATATCAATTCTAACTGCTATAACTATTGTTCTTGGGATGAGGATGATGGGAGCTATGCTTATATCAAGTTTAATTATTTTTCCAGCGATAATATCAATGAAAATATTTAAGAGCTTTAAAACAGTAGTTATTAGTTCAGGGGTGGTATCAATATTATCATTTTGCATAGGTATGGTTATATCATATAAATTATCAACACCTACTGGAGCTAGTATTGTAATAGTAAACATAATTATTTTTGTACTAGCTACAATATTTGAGAAGATAAAATGTAGTAAAAGGAGTTAGAATATGAAAATAATAAAGCGTTTATTAATATTATTATTTTTATTATTGTTTACTGGATGTTCAAATTCTAAAGTAAAAGTAAATAGTCAAAAAGAAATAGTTTCTACAAATGATGATATGGTAATAGAAATCAAAGAAAAAATGTTTATAGCGCAACTTGATGATGTTTTTACTAACCCAAATGACTATATTGGAAGAACTATTAAAATAGAAGGATTTTATGATCCACTTGAAATGGATGGAAGAACCATTAACTATGTTTCTAGACGATCACCAGGATGCTGTGGAAATGATGGAATAGCATGTATTGAATTTATAGGAGATAAAAAAATGCCTAAGCGGAATGATTGGATAGAAGTAATTGGTAAAATAGAAGAATACGAAGATGAATCTGGAAAAAGTGTTAGAATTCGTTTAGGTACACTAAATGTTAAAACTGAAAGAGGGGCTGAATTTGTAAGTCAATAGATTTATACTCTTAGGATTTAGAATTATAATTTAAAAAGGTATTAGCTATAAAGCTAATACCTTTTTATTTGGGTATGTCTGAAATAAATATTGATAAGCTAATATGTATTATATATATCATTGCCTATTTATTTCGGATTTACTAACTAAATAAATAAAATTCATAAGAAAATATTTTTGTAAAATACGAATGTTATTTACTTAACTAAATTTACTTAGGGGTAGTAAATTTAGGGGAAAAGATTCATCGATATATTTTAGCATATTTAATTCATAAAAATATCGAAAGTGGACTGAAATGCATTTTTTTGGGACTGAAATACAAACTTTAGGGAAAAAAATGATTATGTAAACCGTTTTAATTGTAATATAATTTAAAATAAAAACATTTTAAAGGGAACGCAAAAAGTAACAAAAAATAACAAAACGATGAAAACTATTGATTAAGTAAAATAAATGTGCAATATTATATAAGTGATTAAAAAACAATGTTTAATATTAAACATTGTAAAATAGAGTATTTAAATAATTATTAGGAGCTGAGAATGAAAAAAATAGGTTACGTAGTTATGCCATTTATATTAGGTATGATATTTGTATTAGGGATAAATAATTTTTTTGATTTAAAGATAAAAGATTTATTAAAAAACAAAGATTTAACTACGATTATGAATGATTCGTTAAGTGATATAAAAGATAAAGGAAGCATAGCAAATAATTATTTTTTAGAGAGAGAAGATGCTCTTATATTAGGCTCTTCTGAGTTAGGTCATTCAACAAAACAACACCCGACATACTATTTCAACACCAATAGAAGTAAAAATGGTGTAGCAACTATAGGAAGGGCATACACTCAAAGTTTGCAAGATGCAACAATATTAGGGAGTTTAGACCCAGATATTAAAAATAAAAAAGTAGCGTTACTAATATCGATGCAATGGTTTATGGATAAAGAAGGAGTAACTGAAGGGCACTATCAATTTAGATTTTCTCCATCACAATTTTATAATTTCTTGGATAATCCAAAAATATCTAAAGAAAGTAAAACTAAACTAGTTGCTAGAAGTGAAGAACTTTTAAAAGAATCTGCTGAATATAAAGCAGAATATGTTTATGCAAAATTATACAATTCAAATGATTTTATTTCAAAAACTGAGAAGTTTTTATTGAAGCCATATCTTGAGCTAAGAAAATATTTCGTAAGACTTAAAGAAAAGGGTCTACTTTATAAAGAATTAGTATCGTTAAATGATGCTAAAAAACACACACCAAAAGGAACCATTGATTGGGAAAAAGAAAAAGCTAAAGCAATAGAAGATGCTAAAAAAAGAGTAGGAAAAAATGACCTTAATATTGATAAAGGCTACTACAAAAAGCATTTTAAAAATGGGCTAGACAAAGTTAAAGGTAGATACAAAGATATTAACTTACTAGAATCTAAGGAACTTAAAGATTATGAGCTTAAATTAAAAATATGTAAAGAATTAGGAATAAAACCTGTAATAGTGATGTTACCTTCTATGGATAAATATTACAATTTAACAGGTATATCAAAAGAAGAAAGACATGAACTTTACGACAAAATAATATCTATATCTAAAAGTTATGGATTTGAAGTTATGGATTTAAGAGATAAAGAAACAGAAAAATATTATTTAAGAGATGTAATGCATCTTGGAACGAAAGGATGGGTAGATGTTAGTGAAAAGTTATATAAAAAGTTTGATCAGTAATAAAGATCTAATGAAGAGTATTTGTTTCACTCTAATTATAATAATAGCAATATTAATATTGATATTTACACCATTTAAGCAAATCCCATTTGTATATAATGAATTTTAATTAAGGAGATATACCTATGAAAATTATTGAAAGTATAAAAAAATATGCTAGTACTGATAGAATTGCAATAATCTGTGAAGGTGAAAAACTTTCATATAGAGATTTAAATGATTATTCAGAAGCTATTGCCGTATATTTAAAATCTATACATGGTGATGAAAATATACCTGCTGTAGTATATGGAAATAAGGAAAATATGATGATGCCTTGTATGATAGGTTCTTTAAAATCTGGTAGAGCATATGTTCCTATTGATACAAGTTTTCCAATAGAAAGAGCAAAAGCTGTAATTGAAGAAGTTAAGCCAAAAGTTTTATTTAACTTTGGTGAAGATGTTGAATTTGAAGACGTTATAGTAATAAATGAAGAAAAACTTAAAGACTTAATAAAAGAATATAAAGATCAATCAATATCTAGTGAAAATTGGGTAAAAGAAGATGAAAATGCATATATATTATTTACATCAGGAAGTACAGGTAAACCAAAAGGTGTACAAATAAGTTCTGATAATTTAGATAGCTTTGTAGACTGGATGAGTCCTTGTCTAAAAGTAGACGGAAGCGAAAAAGTTATGATGAATCAAGCTGCATATTCATTTGACTTATCAGTTACAAGTATATACCCTGGTTTAGTAAATGGAGCAACATTATTTTCAATATCTAAGAAGGTATTGGCAGACTATAAATTATTATTTAATGAGCTAAGTAAATCGAATATGTCAGTATGGGTATCAACACCATCATTTGCAGGTGTTTGTTTATCTGATGCAAGCTTTAATCAAGAGATGATGCCAAATCTTGAATCGATGATATTTATAGGTGAAGTTTTACCTAAAAATGTTGCTAAAGAGCTTATAGAAAGATTCCCAAAAATAAGAGTTATAAATGGATATGGACCAACAGAAGCAACAGTTGGTGTAAGTGTAAATGATATAACTTTAGAACATATTGAAGATGAAGTAAGTTTACCAGTAGGATATCCTATGGATAATTGTAGAATTAAAATAGTTGATGAAGATGGGATAGAAGTTAAAGATGGAGAAAAGGGTGAGATTATAATAATAGGTCCATCAGTTTCAAAAGGTTACTTTAATAATAAAGAAAAAACAGATGAAGTATTTTATGTTGATGAAATAAACAATGTAAAGCATAGAGCTTATAAAACTGGAGATATTGGTTATATGAATGAAGGCAGAATATATTATTCTGGAAGAGTTGATTTCCAAGTTAAGCTAAATGGATATAGAATAGAAATAGAAGATATAGAAAATAACCTAAGAAAAGTTGATAATATAAAAAATGCAATAGTAATTCCTATATACAAAAATGATAAAATAGCGTATTTAAAAGGTATAGTTCAGTTAAAAGAAAAGAATGAATTAAGTAACATAAAAAATGGTACATTAATAAAGAAAGAACTATCAAAATATCTACCACAATATATGATACCTAGAAATGTAACTGTTATAGATGAGTTCCCTATGAATACAAATGGGAAAATAGATAGAAAGAAATTAATGGCTGAGTTATAATGACTTTTTCACAATACGGAGATTACTTCTACCTTTATATATTATTATTAACATTAATACCAGCAGTAGTATTAGGTTTACTAGGTAAAAACATAAAATATTATGGAATAATAGCAAGTATATTCATGATATTTATAATAGTAGGAAGAGACGTTAGTCTTTTATATTTCACGATGTTTATGATATTTGAAATATGTCTAATAAAAGGATATTTTTATATAAGACAAAAGACTAAAAATAAATATGTTTACTGGATATTTTTATTCAGTTCAATG
>NZ_JAFFPK010000122.1 GCF_017590215.1 Clostridium sp. CCUG 7971 | reverse complement strand
TCTCTATAAAAATTATTGTTAGGACCATATATATAGGTTGGCCTAATAATTATATATGGAATATCGCTATTTATAACAAAATCTTCAGTTTCTTTCTTATCTAGACCATATTTTCCCCAATGATTATTTTCACCTTTTTCATGATCTTCTTTAGCACTTTTACTACTGTCTTTATAAACTGCTCCAGATGATAAAACTATATATTTTTTTAATGATTTTACATCTACAAAGTCTATAAGATTTTTTATATCCTCTTTAAAGTAAGCTGTCATATCAAATATATATTCATATCTACTTCCTTTTAATGATTTTTCCATATCTTCTCTTTTTCTACGATCACATAAGATATGCTTTTTTAGTCCTTTATACTTTACCAGCTTCTTTCCTCTTGTAAGTATATCTACATCATATCCAGATTTTATTAAGTATTTAGCAAGCGTAGAGCCTATAAAGTCACTTCCACCCATAACTAAAATTGATTTCATGTTAAAAATTCCCCCTCTAGAAATATAGTATCGTAAAATCAACCTTTTATATGTCATGATTCTTTTGCATGAAATACTACAGGTACTAATTTATTTTAGTATTTTAAAAGTTTATATTAACTTTTGGATTTAATTAGCCATAATAATAGACCTACAAATGAACAATCCTAAGATGTATTGAGGTCTTTATTATTTAAATTATTGATATAGTATTTATTTTACTTCTACTAGCTTATCAATACGACTATTTAATTTATCTTGTATCATATATAGTAAAACTGGGATATACATATAAGACATCCATCCAACTACATTAAATAGTATTAGTATCAATATTATTGAAGCTACAACTGATGTTATTTGAGAAGCTCTATGACTTTTTTTAAATATTTTAATAGTTGTACCACACATTAATCCAAATAATAAAATCATTAATGAGAATATTATAAATATCCCAAAACTTTGAATTCCCTTTGGAAGACTTGGAATAGAAGAGTATCCTATAACAAATATAAATGTCAATAATCCAAATATCATATATAGTTTTCCCATACTATTTCTTTTAAACATAAGTAATACCGTAAATCCAAGATATAAATAACTTAAAAAACTAACTAAACCCAATTTTTCCACCTACCTTATTTACTACTAAGTCTTTATAAAAACAAAACCATAAAGCTAGTTAAAATGCTTTATGGTTTTGTAAATAATTAAATCTGTATATTTATACTCCTAAAAACATTGATCCAGCTGCTAAAATTATTACTGTTGCTATAAATATCATTACTAATAACTTAGTTGCAAACTTTACCCATGTTGAGTAGTCTACTTTAGATATTGCAAGTCCACCCATAACAACCCCTGATGTAGGCGTTATTAAGTTTACTATACCAGAACCAGCAGAGAATGCTGAAACCACTATTTCCGGAGCAATATTTAATTTTTGTGCTAATGGTGCAAATATTGGCATAGATACTGACGCTAGACCTGAAGTTGATGGTATTAAGAATGATAAAGCTATGTATATTACATAAGCCATATTAGCAAATAACATTCCTGATACACCACTTAATACCCCTGACGCTTTATCTAATATATATAAATCCAATCCAGAGTTTGCCATCATGAAAGATATACCTCTTGATACACCTATTACAAGAGCAACTCCAACCATATCTGCAGCTCCTGCTATAAATGAACTAACTATATCGTCTTCCGGCATTCTATAAACTACACCTATTATAACAGCCATTAAGAAGAACCATACTGTTAATTCAGGGAACCACCAAGTTCCTAAAGGAGCTCCGTTTAACCATGAAGTAGTATTTTTAAATATAGTTACACCAAAATCACCCCATGGAATAACACCAGCTATCATAACTATAAATGAAAATACAAATAGCGCTAAAACAACTTTTCTTTTTCCATTTAACTCTAATACTTCTTCAGTATTTTTACCAAAAGCGTCATGAGCTAGATCTAATTCATGCTTTGATAATATTGTAGCATTTTTATCAGCTTTAACTTTTTTAGCATATCTTAACACATAAGCTATTGATATTGCTAAAGTTACAAACCATAATACTACACCTACCATTATAGTAGTACCTTGGTTTATAGTTACTCCAGCTGCACCAGCAGCAGAAGCAGCAGCACCCACAGCAAATGGATTTACTGTTGATCCTAAAACCCCAGTACCTGCTCCAAGTAATATAGTAGCAACAGCTACTAATGGGTCAAATCCAGCTGCCATCATTGTAGCAGTTATTAATGCATAGAAAGCTAATGATTCTTCTGCCATACCATAAGATGTTCCACCTAATGAGAATATTATCATTAGAACTGGTATTAGCATTAATTCTTTTCCTTTTAATTTTTTAACAAGTCCTCCAACTCCAGCGTCTAAAGCACCTGTTTTTGTAACAACTCCTAGGAATCCTCCTATTATAAGCACAAATAGTGCAACATCTATAGCTCCTTTAAGCTGACCATTATTCCATACACTCATGTATGATCCATCATAGTCATTTATTGTCTGTAGTGCTCCTTCTACTCCTTTTGCTTCCATAGCAGCACTTACAGCTTTATCCATATCTAAATCTTTTACACCTACCATACCTGTAACTGGAGCCATTACTAAGTCGGCTATTTGAGCTTTTTTAACTCCAGGAACAAATTGAGTTACTATTGCAATAGATATCATTATAGCTAATAATACCGTATATGCAGATGGGAATTTGAATTTCTTCTTCTTATCCTGTGCCATCTGTATATCCCCCTTCTCTTTTAATTTTATTAAAATATATATTACATATAAACTAGAAATTTAGATTATATGAATATCTCAATATAAGTTCACTAAATAATTTCATATTAAAATATTTTAAGCAATAAAAGGAAATGGTACTCTCTTTTAGAATAACATTTCCTTTTTTTCACATCAATAACTAAATTATTTTGATATTATTGTACCTGTAGAGCCATGTAATGCTTCTTTAGCTTTTTCTAAAGAAGTTATTAAAGCTTTACCATTAGTAGATGATTTTACAAAATCTACACAAGCTTCTACTTTAGGTAGCATAGATCCTTTAGCGAAATGACCTTCTTCTATATATTTATCAGCTTCTTCTAAGTTTATAGATGCTAATTCTTCTTGGTTTGGCTTATTAAAGTTTATACAAACTCTATCAACAGCAGTAAGTATAACTAACATTTCAGCATCAAGGTCTTTAGCTAATTTAGCACTTGATTTATCTTTATCTATAACAGCAGCTACACCAGTTAATGATTCGTCTTTACCTTCTACTACTGGTATACCACCGCCACCAACAGTTATAACTATAGTTCCTTCATCAACTAATTGTTTAACAGTTTCTAATTCAACTATTTTTTGTGGTTGTGGAGAAGCAACAACTCTTCTATAACCTCTTCCTGCATCTTCAACAAAAGTAAATCCTTTTTCTTTTGCTATTTTATCCGCTTCTTCTTTACTATAGAACATACCTACTGGCTTAGTTAAGTTTTTGAATGCTTCGTCATTTTCATCAACTACAACTTGAGTTACTATAGTAGCAACATTTTTCTTTACATTTCTTCTTTTTAATTCAGTTCTTATAGATTGTTGTAAGTGATATCCTATATATCCTTGACTCATAGCTCCACATTCTGCAAATGGCATCATAGGAGTATTTGCTCCATTATTAGCAGCAAAATCCATTGCTAGGTTTATCATACCTACTTGTGGTCCATTTCCGTGCCCCACTATTACATTGTATCCTTCTTCAACAAGGTCAACTATTGTTTTAGCTGTCTGTTTAACTAACTCTAATTGTTCTTCCGCATTTTTACCTAGTGCATTTCCCCCTAAAGCTATAACCAGTCTCTTCATATTATTATTCTCCTATTGTTTGTATTTTATATAAATATAACCCCCATCTATATTTCCGAAATAAGGTGGGGGTTAATCAAACTACTATTATACAACTTTTACAGATTTAACCACCATTTATAATGTTATACTTAAATCACGTTTATAAAATGCCCTCGACTAGAAGGTGATCAATTTATCTTTTTAACTATTATTGTCCTATAGTAGCAGCCATAATAGCTTTTATAGTGTGCATTCTGTTTTCTGCTTCATCAAATACAACAGATTGCTTAGATTCAAATACTTCGTCAGTAACTTCCATTTCAGTTATACCGAATTTTTCACCCATTTCTGCTCCAACTTTAGTTTTTAAGTCATGGAATGCAGGTAAACAGTGCATGAATATTGCTTCTGGGTTAGCATTGTCCATAACAGCTTTGTTAACTTGGAATGGCATTAATTGTTTAATTCTAGCTTCCCAAACTTCAGCTGGTTCTCCCATAGATACCCAAACATCAGTATATATAACGTCAGCATTTTTAGTTCCAGCCATAACATCTTCAGTTAATGTTATAGTGCATCCATTTTCTTTAGCTATTGCTTCACAAGTAGCAACTAATTCTTCAGCAGGGAATAATTCTTTTGGAGCACAAGCTGTGAAGTTTAATCCCATTTTAGCACAAGCAACCATTAAAGAGTTACCCATGTTGTTTCTAGCATCTCCCATGTAGACAAAGTTTACACCTTTTAATCTTCCTAATTTTTCTTCTATAGTTAATAAATCTGCTATCATTTGAGTTGGATGGAATTCATCAGTTAACCCATTCCATACTGGTACTCCTGCATATTGAGCTAATTCTTCAACTATTTCTTGAGAGAATCCTCTATATTCTATACCATCATACATTCTTCCTAAAACTCTAGCAGTATCTGCTATAGATTCTTTTTACCCATTTGAGAACCTGTTGGTCCTAGATAAGTAACACCCATTCCTAAGTCCATAGCTCCAACTTCAAATGAGCATCTAGTTCTAGTTGAGTCTTTTTCGAATAGTATAGCTACATTTTTACCGTTTAAAGTTTTATTAACTACACCAGCTCTTTTTAAGTCCTTTAAGTTTTTAGATAAGTCTAATAAATATCTTATCTCTGCACTAGAAAAATCTAATAATTTTAAAAATGAACGTCCTCTTAAGTTAACTGCCATTGTAAAAACCCTCCTAAATATGTTATTATATTAGTATATTTTTAAATTTAACGAATTAATTTTGCTACTTCTTTAAAGACCTCTGAATAAGGGTCTTTAAAGAAGTTTTTTTTATTTATATTTTTAAATATTATTCTTCACGCTCTAAAGGCATTGACATACATCTTGGGCCCCCACGACCTCTTGATAATTCACTTGATGGTATTACGTGAATTTTAATTCCATTTTCAACTAATATTTTATTAGTGATATAGTTTCTAGAATAAACAACAACTTCACCTGGCTTAATACATAATGTATTTGATCCATCATTCCATTGTTCTCTATCAGCTATAACTTTATCTCCTCCACCACATTGGATTAATGTAACTTTTTCTACTCCAAGGTGTTTAGCTAATATTTCTTCTAATTTAGCATTAACTTCTACTATATTTAATTTACCTTCTACATCTCCTTTAGTTACTTCGAACACTTGTAAAGGTCCTTGTATTCCTGGATGTATAGTGAACTTATCAACATCTATTTGAGTAAATACTGTATCTAAATGCATCATAGCTCTATTATTTGGAATATTAAATGCTAATATTGTTTCTATTTTATCGTTGCTACTTTTGAAGAATATTTGTTTAGCTATATGCTCTATTGCGTTAGCTTGAGTTCTTTGAGATATACCTATTGCTAATGTTTTTTCATTTAATATTAATATATCTCCACCTTCTATATGATATTCAAAATCTCTATCATAGAATCTTTCTACTTGACCTTTAAAGTCTTTGTGATATTTGAATATATAATCAGCATATATTGTTTCTCTGTTTCTAGTTACAGAATACATTTTATTTAAACTTACTCCATTTCCTATACTTGCAAATGGATCTCTTGTGAAGTATAAGTTTGGCATTGGGTCCGCCACAAATGGATAATCATCTTCTACTAAATCAGCTAAACTTTTATTATCTAATTCTGGTAATTCTTTTTTGTTTATACCAGCCATAGTTTTTCTTATTAATTCTTCATTATTTTTTATACCTTTTAAGAAGTTGTACACATTTTTTTGTACTTCTGGGCTTTCTATTCCAGCTTCTTGTATAAATTGATTTATGAATTGTTCTTTTATTTCTTCGTCAGCCATAACTTCAGCTGCTAATTCATGTAGGTATACTACTTCAACACCATTCTCTCTTAATACATTCGCAAATGCATCATGTTCTTGTTGAGCTACTTCTAAGTAAGGAATATCATCAAATAATAATCTCTCTAGGTATTCCGGTGTTAAGTTTTCTATTTCAGCACCTGGCTTATGAAGTAGAACTTTTTTAAGTGGTTTGATTTCACTTGTTACTTTTATTCCCATAGCTATTCCTCTCAATCTGTCATGATATTTATCAATAGTATTTACAATTTGATAAATATTACAACTATAGTATTTTTAAAAAGCAATATATTTTAAAATTTATATTAAATAATCCAGAAAAACGTTTTCTCAAAGGTTGTCTCCAATCTCATCTTGAAATATTAAAGTTTATCCAAACTTAAAATATAAATTATTAAAAGCTTAATTAATTAAATAGTAATAAACCTTTAAAATATTTTATATTTTTATACTTTCAAACAGTCCACTATTATTTGTTATTTTAATTTCTCCACTTGATTTAATACTTTCATCAATGTATTTTTCAAATTCTCTTTTTTTAGTATCTATTACTTCTAAAATGTTACCTGGTATAGAGTATATATACTCTAGTATTCCCTTAGTATCATTTACTATTAATTTATCTTCATACAAATATCTTTGTATATTATCAAAATGTTTTTTTAATATTTCTTCTCCATTTTCTAATCCAAATTTATTTGATAATTTTTCTTCGGAAATCTTTATATTATTACTAAATCCTAGCATAAGCTCTTCTAGCTCTTTCATATGGTAACTATCTATAGTAGAACAGTAAAAATGTCCTCCTTTTTTAAGTACCCTATTAATCTCAGATAGAACTAAATCTAAGTCTTTCATATAAAACAGTATATGGTTAGCTATGACTACATCAAAGCTGTCATTTTCAAAAGGAATGTTGTTTGGGTCTGCTATTTGGAAATTAAATTTATCAGAGTTTTTACTTAGATTTATTTTTGCATCATTTAACATATCTTCGCAAATCTCTGTCAGTGTCACATCTATGCTGTCATTTAAATACTCTATATTCTTAGCCCATAAAGCACCATTCCCACAACCAATTTCTAAAACTTTAAAGTTTTCTTTTAATTTTAGATTTTGGAATGTCCAATTGTACCAACCATGTTTATTTGAACTAAATCTTTCTTG
The DNA here is from genome assembly GCF_017590215.1 of Clostridium sp. CCUG 7971. Lineage (GTDB taxonomy): Bacteria > Bacillota > Clostridia > Peptostreptococcales > Peptostreptococcaceae > Faecalimicrobium. The sequence continues at coordinate 13,641 of NZ_JAFFPK010000122.1, read as the reverse complement.
CAGTTTAACGCTTGCATTTAAATTAGATGAATCTATGTATTGCTGTAATAACTCTTTTTCACTTTCTAGTATTTTTATTATATCTACTGTCTTATTCCAGTCTAAGTTTTCATCATTTTCAATGCTAACTTCGGCTGTTTCTATGGCATTTAATACTGTTTTCATATGATTAATTTTGTTTTTTATGATATTTTTTTGTAATTTTAATGAATTAACCATATCATCTTTTTCAAAATTATTTTGTTCAGTATTCATAACCTCCTCTAGTGATAATCCTAAGTACTTTAAAGCTAAAATCTTTTTTAATTTTGTAAAATCTTTATCTGTGTATAGTCGATGCCCTGCATCATTATGGTGAGATGGTTTAAGAATCCCCTTAGTGTCATAATATCTTATTGTTCTGATTGTTACTCCCGCCATTTTAGCAAATTCACCTGTAGTATATAATCTTTCATCTTTCATTATATCTCCCCCAAAGCTATTGCCTAATATTATTGTATAAGGTTACGTTGCGTAATGGTCAATACTAAATTTTAAAATTTTTTAAATTTTTTTTTCTGTTAAAAAAAAGCATCAAAAATTATATTTCGATATTAATTTTATATTATCTACAAAATTTAACAATAAAATTTAGTATTGTATTTATAATCTCTACTATATTCTAATTACTAACTTCTTTAAACTCATATTTTTCTTCTTTAGTTTTTTCTCTTTTTTTCTCTATTTTAGCTATTAAATAATCAACTAAGAAACCATTAATTACTACGGCTATTAATGAAAATATTCCTTTACCTAATCCAAAAGTTAATCCTCCACATATAACAACAAATAAATCTACCATTAATAATGATTTACCTATATTAAATGTTGAGTACTTATTTAATATCTTTGCAAGTATATCTGTTCCACCTGTTGAAGCATTTACTGCAAATACTATAGCTAATCCACTTGCCGCAGTTATAGTTCCACATAAAACTGCTAAAACCATATTAGTTGTAATTGCATATGAATGAAGTACCTTTTCCATAAAATCCATAACAAATGACATCATAAAACTTGCGTATATAGTTTTAATACCAAAATCCCCACCTATTAGTATAAAAGCTATGATAAATAATATTAAGTTACCTAAGAAGACTATAGTCCCTACTGACAGTGCTGGTATATAATGACTTATAACTAAAGCCATACCACTTAATCCTCCACCCGCTATTTGATTTGGAGCATAAAAATACTGTATACCAAATGCTACTAAAATAACTCCAAACGTTATTATAATATAGTCCCTAACTACATTCATCTTATTTATTTTTTCCATAAATATACCTCTTTCCTTCAATCAATGTCTATAATATTAATATTTTTATATATAAAATATAATACACTTGAACATATATTTAATCAATAAAAAAGAGATGTTTAGTACACCTCTTAAATAATTCATAATTTTATAAATTTATAGAAAGCTATTCTACAGTTATTGCACTAACTGGACATGTGTCTTGTGCTTCTAAAGCTGATCCTTCTAGATTAGCTTGTAATTCACCTTCTATAGCTACTGCTAATCCATCCGTATCCATATCAAAAACTTCTGGACATACTCCAGTACATGCTCCACATCCTATACATACGTCTTTATCTACAACTGCTCTCATTTTAGTATCCTCCATTTATGTTTTAGTTATTATAATATTTATCCATTTTTTACTATATTAAAACAATTAGTTAGATTTGTCTACTATATACCTATAATTATTACATATTCCCTTATCATTATATCTTTCTAATATAGGAACTTTATCTAAATTAAGACATCCCTATAAACATTCCTATTATATATGGAATTAACCACACAACCCATACAGCTATACTAAATTTATGGAATGTAGCTTTTTTCTTTTCATCATTTTTATATAGTACCCATGTAGCCCATACTGCATGAAATAACATTAGTACTATAGCTAAAAAACCTGTTACTCCATGAATTAATTGACTTGTAGAATTTATAGCTTCTACTCCTGACTTAGCTATTTGTCCCATCGTAAGTGTACCTAATGTATCACATACTAGTCCTAACCAAAATATTATGACATGATTTTTATTAAGACTTTTAGCCTTTCTTTCACCAAATACCCCTATCGTATAAAATACTAACGCTAAAGTTATTGCTACAATTGCTAAAATTAACTTTGAATCCATGACTATTTTACCTCCTTAATTTTATTTCTTATTTTTAATAAGCTTTCTTTTACTTCCTTTATTTCTTCCTCTGTAAAGTTTTCAAATATTTTATCAAAACTTTGATTAATTGTAGTTCTAAATTCTTTTGCAAATTCTAATCCTTTATCTGCAAAAGTTACATAAGTATTTCTCTTATCATTTTCATGTTTAACTTTTTTAACATATCCAGTATTTTCTAATCTTGTAACTATTCCTGATACTGTTCCTTTAGCTAAAGACATTTCTTCACATATTTGAGATATGTTAATCTTTCCATTATGTGCAATTAACTTAATAACCATCACTTGCTGATGGGTAAGTCCACTATCTTTTAGATTGTTACTAATTGTCCCCATCGTACTTGCATATATTTCTTTTATAAGCATTGCTATTTCAAAAGAATCAAATGTCATATATAACTACCTCCATTTTTAATTGCTATACTTCATTTTCGTTATTTCAAAGTTTAATGAATTACTTAAAAATAGTATCCCTGCACTAAACAATGCAAATCCTAATCCCATATAAAAAGTTCCTATATAGTAGAAATTAAATATCCATAAACTTCTTACAGATATTCCTATAATCATCATGAAAAACATTATAAAATAACTTTTTAAATCAAAGAAAGAATATATATATTGTTTTTCAAATTCACTATTAATGATTCTTAGAGTATGTTTTTTTACTAATTTCATAAATATAAATTTAAAAAATACATAAAACGTTATAGCTACAAAAGCTAAATTTACAATCCAGTTTCCTCTACTAGAATGTACATCTTCTAATCCCAAAGTAAACACTCTAAATCCAGCGAAGCACCATATTATTCCCGCTATTAATAATAAAACCCTCTTTTCAACTTTAGGTATATATTTTGTTAATATCTCCATAACTTTATCTCCTATAAAAATTAATTCATAAATAGTTCGCATAGGAACTATTTAGTTCCTATGCGAACTATTATAATAACTTTTCTTACTATTGTCAATATCTTTAATACAAAAATAAAGACACCCCTAAAGATGCCTCTATCTAAAAATATTTCTATAGTGTTTTAAATCTTATTTTGCATATTTGACAATAATATCACGTAGTATATTTACTGCTTCTAATCCTACCTTATCATTATAATATTTAGCAAACCTCTCATCTGCAACATACATTTTTGCTAATCCAGCATGAGCTTCTCCTGAATAAACTGGCCATGAAAAACATAACCAAGCTTTATGTTTTTCAAATACATTTTTAGCTTCTTCTGAGTTTAAATCTTTACTTTCAATAACTTTTGATAAAGACTCAAACATTTCTTTTTCAATTTCTTGCATTCTTTTTAAATCATCTTCATCCATGTTCATCCATTTTTTATTAGATGCTTCTACTGTTTCTTTACCGTATTTCTCTCTTATTTCATTTCCATATTTAGCTTCATTTTCTTCTAATTTTTCTTTTTTAAATCCTTCAAACTTTTCTCTATCTGACATTTTTATTTCTCCTTTTTTATATTCTAATGTTTTTTCAACTGTCAAAATCAATTGATTAATTTGGTCTCGTCTGGAAATAAGTTGTTGATGATGTTCTAATAAAGCTTTATTAATATCAAAATCTGACTTTGAAATTATTTGATGTATTTCTTCTAACTTCATATCTATAGACCTATAAAATAAGATTTGTTGTAGTAAATCTACCTCATTTTGACCATAAATACGATAACCAGATGAATTAATACGACATGGTTTTAATAAACCAATTTCATCATAATATCTAAGTGTTCGTGCACTAACACCAGCTATTTCAGCTAACTTTTTAATTGTATATTCCATGTGATTACCTCCTGACAGTTTTATAATAATGCTTTCCGCTACGTTAAGGTCAATAGAAAAAATACTATTTATTTTTTAATTTTCACTATTTTCATATTTTCATCATATTTAATACCTAGCTCTTTTGATAGTTTATTATTTAACTCAATAAGCTTTTCATGATAATCTCTATATTCATCGCTTAATATCTTCATATTGGGTATAAAAACTTCATAATAACCACTACTATTAAAAAATTCATTAATTTGTTTTTTAAATTTTAAATATGGATTCATAAATTTTGTTGTAGATTTATTATTTTGCTTTTCAATACTTTCTATTATCTCTTTCTTATACTCCTCTAATTCTTCACCTTGCGCATTCAATATACTTAAAATTTTATTTCTAGTACCTATAGCTATGTCTATTTTCATCTCCTCAGATATACTCTCATATCCAGTCTGAATAAATTTAGGTATCTTTATATCAGGAACATTATCTAAGAACTCAACAATATTATCCCATGCTTTATATTTTTCTAAAGTGTCCATTGGTCCATTTAAATACGGTGAAAAATGATATGATAAAAATATCCCTAATCCACTAGGAAATGCTCTTTTTACCTCATTTTTTATATACTCTCCATTATTTTTTTCATTTTTAATAATCTCTTCATTTAATGTATGGATTTCATCTTCTCTTAAATTACTATCTATAAGCTTTTTTAAATAAGACTTTTGTATCTTTAAATTAACTTCTTTTTTCTTTTTCTCTAAAAGGATTTTATTTAAGACATATTTCTTATCATCACTATTTAATATCGATTTAATGTCTTTTATTGGAATATCTATTTTTCTATATAAAGATATTTCATTTAACAGTTTCACATCTTCATCTGTATATTCTCTATAAGAATTACTATCTTTTTTAGGATTTATTAGTCCATGTTTTTCATAATAGTTTATAGCCTTTTTAGTTAAGCCAGTTTCTTCACAAATTTCATTTATTAACATATTATCACCTCTTGCCTTAAATAGTAATCTGTACCCTTGGGCACCAGTCAAGCTTTATTAATTATATAAAAATAAGATATATGTGCAATAACACATATATCTTATTTTTATATACTATATATATCCGAAAATTCTATATCACATTTTTCTAATATATTGATTTCATTCTTTTTGTTACTTACTTTATTAGGACAATAATCTATAGTCTTTGCTGGTAGAGTGATAACAAATTCAGTTCCTTTTCCTTCTTCACTTCTTACACCTATACTTCCACCTTGAATTTCTACTAGTTCTTTTACTATTGATAATCCAATTCCACTGCCTTCTTGTTTACGAGTTAAGCTTTTATCTATTTGCACAAATCTGTCAAAAATAGTACTTATTTTTTGTTTTGATATTCCTATACCATTGTCTTTTACATATATATATACATTGTCTTCAGCTACATCTATATTAACTTCAATCTTTCCATCTTCATGTGTATATTTTATAGCATTTGATATTAAATTTAGTATTATTTTTTCAATTTTATCTGAATCACAGCAAATAAACTTCTCTTCTTTATTAGTATCAAATACAATTGATATATCTTTACCTTCTACATAACTTGCAACGGAGATGACTACCTCTTCTATAATAGAAATAATATTTTTATTTTCTAAATTTACATCATAATAACCTGTATCAATTTCTGTTATGTCAATTAAGTTATCTACAAGTCTTAATAATCTATATGAGTTTTGTTTCATTGTGCTCATATAATAATTTAATTTGTCTTCACCAATTTCACATATCTTATTATTTTCATTATATTTAATTAATAATTGTATAGTCCCAAGGATTATATTTAAAGGTGTTTTAAATTCATGAGATATATTTGCAAAAAATTCGTTTCTTAAATTTTCAATTTCATTTTCTTTTTCTTCCACTCTTCTTCTTGCCTTTATTTTTTTATCTCTAGTTATATCCTTAGCCATACCAAATATATATTTTACATTTTCATTTTCGTCTAATGCTGCGACTTTAAATACATAAAGCCACATTTTTGTTTTATTAGTCCTTAATAATTCTTTATTTATAAAGTAACCTTTTTGCTTAATTAAATTTTGATCTTCTTTATAAAGCTTCTCAGCTTCTTCCCTAATCCAAAAATCTATATCTTTTTTCCAATTATATCATCTTTGGTTAAATTAAATTTATCAGCATATCCTTGATTTATATACATATACTTTCCTTCTAAATCTTTTATCCATACTAGAAGTGGTATACCATCTAAAATTAACTCTAAATCTTCCATATTGTACTGTTTAACACTATCATTATGCTCATGTAAAATATAAATTTTAGCTACTTTATCTCTCCAGTTTATATCAAATATTTTATAAGTAAAATTAATAATTTTACCTTTTTTATTATAGATACTTACAATTTTATCTTGATTTAGTTTATTATTCTCCCCTGTTAGTTTACTTATATTAAAACCATTTAAATCTTCAGCATTATACATTAATTTGTTTAATAGTTTATTGTTACAAAACTGTATAATGTTTTCTTCGCACACTATTAGTAAATTATCATCCATATTATTAAATATTAGTTCCATATCACCTATACCCCTGCCCCCTCTATCACTATAATATAGTAGCATATCATGATATATTATTACAAATAACTATGATTATTTGACATAAAATCTAGATAAATAGTTATTATTTTTATATTTTATAACTTATATCCCATAATTATAGCCTTAAGCATAAAAAAGCCGTATCACTTATTTGTGATACGGCTTTATAAAAAAAAATATTAACATTAAAATATACTATGCTTTTTTAACAACGCTAGATTTTAATTTCATAGCTCCAAATCCATCTATCTTACATTCTATATCATGTCCATCAGCTGCATCAGGAACTAAACGTATACTTTTTACTTTTGTTCCTATTTTTATAGATGATGAACTACCTTTTACTTTAAGGTCTTTTATTACTGTCACAGCATCTCCATCATTTAATACATTTCCATTTGCATCTTTTATAACATTTACTTCTTCATTTACTGACTCTAAAGACCACTCATGAGAACATTCTGGACAAACTAAAAGACTTCCATCTTCATAAGTATATTCTGAATTACATTTTGGGCAATTTGGTAAATTTTCCATATATTATTTCCTCCATTTGTTATTTTAATTATAGTATATAAATTTTTCGATTCCCTATTTGCAACATATTATTAGTATGTTAAAGCTTATAAAGCTATATAGAGACTTTCTCATAGAATTATATAATATCATAATCTATTTACATTGACAAACCTTCGTACTATGACTAATTAAATTTTGTATTTTAATATATTATATCCACTTTATTCCTAACACCAAATTAGGTAAAAAATATTTTATACAGTGCGTTGTAGATTTATCTATTTTTATATAAATATTATTATCACTAAGTTTTGATTTTAAAATTTCATAAGCTTTTATGTTATTATCTAACATATGAATATGATCATAACATTTACTTTTGCAATGATCCTCATCTTCTCCTATAGACATAAATATTCTTTTTTCTTTTAAGCTTATCTCACTTTCTTCTAAAAATTTTAGTATATCTTTATACCAAAAAGATCCGGATGCGCATACAGCATTTCCAAAAACATCACTTTTAGTATATATAGCGTATACAGATATTAATCCTCCTAATGATGCACCTATTATACTTGTGTTTTCTTTACCTTTTTTAGTTCTATAGTTATTATCGATATATAACTTTACTTCATTACATAAAAAATTTAGATAATTATCTCCTTCACCTAAAAAATCAGGAGTTTTTTCGCTTAATCCTTTGCTATACCAAGGTGTATATTCATTTAATCTATTTTTAGTAGGTATTAAAGCTCCAATAAAATTTATATTATCTTTTTCAAGTTCACCAAAAAATTCGTTTTTATGTTTTATTATTTCATCACCATCTTGTATATATATTACAGGATAAGATTTATCACTTAAATTATAATCTTTTGGAAGATAAATTAATACTTCTCTATCTTTTATAGTTTCTGTTACTATAGTTCCCTTCATAGATTAATTCCCTTCTATTTAAGTTATTAGTAATTTAATATGTACTTTTATCTTTCCTATTTTTTTTATATTTATTATTAATTATATATCTATAAAAAAAGCTATCCCAATCTAAGCAGTTATATTGCTCAAATTGAGATAGCTCTTAATAATTATTTTATTTTAAGATGTGAACGTCTATATCCCTAACGCCCCAGTCATTACATTCTTTTTCTGAATTCATAAATATATCTATTCTATTTCCTTTTATAGCACTTCCACAATCTTCTGCTATAAATACCTTATCAAATTTAGGTATATATACCTTTGTTCCATAAGGTATAACAGTTGGGTCAACTGCAATAGTTCCCCATTTTGGAACAGTTCCAGTAGACGTTATAGTATCTCCTGCATAAGCTGTAGCTTTTACATTAAGTTTCTTAGAGTTTTCTAATGATATTGTTTCTTTTTCTTCACTATACGAAACATATTTAGAATAAACATATCCTACTTTGTTTTTATGGTTAACTTTCGTCCACTTACCTTCAGTTTGGATTATATCCAATTTCTCTGGCTTATCTAAAGTGTAGTTTACTTTACTTTCTGTACTTGGTTCTGTTCTAAAGTTTACTTTACTTGCATTTATGTATCCACCTTTAGTACTTTGTATGTTAATAGATGAATTTTCTGTATTTGATGGACTATCTGCAAAAGCTTTTGCATTTGGCATAAATAATAAAACTATCGCTGTCGTGACCATTAAAAATTTCCTTTTCATATGTCAATACCTCCTAGGCTTATTTATTATGTCAATATTTTGAGGTCTAACCCCTTGCCTAGAAAGTATTATATCTTAAAAGTTACAAATTTGTTACCCTTTTATGCAAACTACTTTTATTTACTATTAATGTAATTATTTTCTTATTTTTGCTTCTCTGTTATTTTTTCTAATTTTCCTGTTACATTATTTATTGCATCTGATGCTGTATCTATTTTATTTTTTAATGATTTAATAACTGAATCGGCTTTAGTTAATTTATCCTTCGCATTATCTATCTTAGAGTTTACCTTATTCATCGATTTTTCTGCTAATTTAGTACTATCATTTATTTTATTTTCAATATCGTTTACTTTATTTTTTTGTTCTTCACTTAAATCTTTTTTATTTATTTTTTCTAATATTTCTTGAGCTCTATCCAGTTTATTTTCATCATAAGAACTAGTTAATTCTTTTATATCTAAATCTATATCTTGAGCCTTTTTAGATTTTTCAGATATTTTATCTTTAATCTCATCAACGCTTTCCTTTAATGAATCATCTGTATTTTCCTTATTAATACTTTCTACTTTTGCTTCTATATCATCTTCTGCATTTCCCTTTTTTAAATCAATATTACTGTAGGCAAATACACCTATAGATAATATTGCTACACCAGCAACTACTTTAATTTTTTTCATTCCTATCACTCCTTTGGTAAATTTATTTATTCATATATCAGCTTTGCTCTATATTTAACAAACTATAAAATACTATTAAACGTTCTATAAATTTTTATATTTTATATAAAACAATTAATAATATAACTCTTAATATTATAAAATATTATCGTAAATAAGGATACATATTTTTGTTAGATTTCTAAATATTTTATTCTAACTTTTCTATATTGAAAAGTAGTAATGCTAAATCCATAAGATTCTCCACATTAGAAGCTATATGTAGAGAATTAGATTTTCAATATAGAAATATATTAGAATATAAGGATGTTTAAACTTATAGTATAATTAATATAGACTTAAACTTAATAATCTCAGGAGGAAAGCATGAATATAGATATTCTTAAAAATATTTCACAAGGTCTTAACAAATTAAACTGTACTTGGGGCGTTGGAGGTTCTGTGCTACTAAACCAATATAATTTAGTAGAAAAACCAAAAGACATAGATATTTTAATAGATTCATCAGATACTCATAAAATTAAATCTTTTATGAATACTATAGGACAACCTATATACTTACCTTCTAAAACTCCATTTTTAACAAAAGACTTTTTTGGATACAATGTAGATGGTGTAATTGTAGAGTTTATGGGAGACTTTAAAATAGACTTAGGAAACAATAAAATATACGAATTTATACTAGATAATAAAGCTATAGCTCATACTAAAACTATAGATGATATAAATATAAATTTCACTACTTTAGAAGATTGGATTGTTGCCTATAACGTTATGAATGATCCTAAAAATAGAGTACCTTTAATTAAAAATCACTTTGAAAAACATGGTATAAATTATAGATATTTACTAGAAAGAAATTCAAGTCAAAACTTGCGTATTGATACTCTAGAACTTATATATAGTTTATTAAATATGTAATTAATAAAAAAATGGGGTGCCTTATTTTTAAGACATCCCATATATTATTAAATAATCAATTTTTATATACCTGTACTATAAATTAATTTACTTTTTTATTTTTCTTTAGGAATGAAAAATCTACAATTATTGACACAATCGCAAATATAAGTAAAAATATAGGATAATGTAAATATTTTATTATTCCTACAGAAGAAACTCCAGCTATACCAACAGCCGTTAGTATTTGTGCTCCATATGGTATCATTCCTTGCCAGCACGATGCGAACATATCTAACATACTAGCAATTTTTCTCGGATCAAGATCATACTTTTCTCCAATATCTTTAGCTAAAGGACCAGCTGTTATTATTGTTATTGTATTATTAGCAGTACATAAATCTATTACACTAGCAAGTAAAGCTATACCAAACTTAGCACCAGTTGCTGTTTTTATTTTGCTTGTTATAAAGTTTAGTATAAAATCTATACCGCCATTATGTTTTATTAACCCGATTACCCCTCCGACGATTAAAACTAAGATACATAATTCTTGCATTCCAGCCATACCGTCTGATACAGCACTTATGAATCCCCATATATCTATAGTATTTGTAAATATACCTATTGCTCCTGCAAATAAAACTCCTCCGGCAAGAAGAACAAAAACGTTTGCTCCAGCTAAAGCCCCTACTAAAACAGCTACATAAGGTACAACCTTTATTATTTCATAAGACCCAGCTTCAGCTGAAGTAGTTCCATATCCTGATGACATTACAGCTATTATTACAAGACTTATTAATGCTGCTGGTAATACTACAAAGAAATTCATTTTTACTTTGTCTTTTAATTCACAACCTTGTGTACTCGCTGCCGCTATAGTTGTATCAGATATCATAGATAAGTTATCTCCAACCATAGCTCCTCCAACTATTATTGCTACTAATAATTCTAATGGCATTCCTGTTTTTTGAGAAATACCCAAAGCTATAGGTGTTAATGCAGAAATTGTTCCAACTGATGTTCCCATAGATGTAGATATAAAACACACTACTAAGAATAACCCTGGTACTAATAAATTCGCTGGTAAAACTGATAAGCTTAAGTTAACTGTAGAATCTACTCCACCCATTGCTTTAGCTACACTACCAAAAGCTCCTGCTAGTAAGAAAATTACAAGCATTATTAATATATTACTATCTCCAGCACTTTTACAGAATATTTTCATTTTAGTGTCTAGAGATTCTTTAGGATTAATCATGAAAGCTACACCTGCTGCAATTACGAATGCTGTCAATGCAGGCATTTTATAAAAATCTCCTGTTATAATACCACTTCCTAAAAATAATATTAAAAATACTCCTATTGGAAGTAATGCAAGTGCACTACCTTTATTTTCTTTTTTGTCAATTTGATTGCTCACATTTTGCATACTTTTGATCCCCTCTTAATCAATTTAAGGTATAACTAACAGAGAAGGTATTTATACATATCTCCTCTGTCAGCTTTAAATATATAATTTATATCTTAATAAAGACTTTAGCAATCTTTTATTTCTTATAATCTATCAAGACCTTGTTTTAAGTCTGCTATTATATCTTCTGCTTCTTCTAATCCAACTGATATTCTTATTAAACCTTCAGATATTCCAGCTTCAGCTCTTTCTTCTGGAGTATATGGAGAATGAGTCATTGAAGCAGGATGTTGTATTAATGTTTCACAGTCACCTAAGCTAACTGCAAGAACACATAATTCTAAAGAGTTTAGGAATTTCTTACCAGCTTCTAATCCACCTTTAACTTCAAAAGCAATCATTCCTCCTGGAAGATCCATTTGCTTTTTAGCTAATTCATATTGTGGGAAACTTTCAAGTCCTGGGTAGTTAACTTTTGTTACATTTTCATGAGATTCTAAGAATTTAGCTACTTCCATAGCATTCTTGCAATGTCTATCCATTCTTACTTGTAAAGTTTTCATACCTCTTATTATTAAATATGCATCAAGTGAACTTAATACAGCACCTGTCATATCTTTTATTCCAAATAATCTTACTTGATTTACGAAATCTAATTTACCAGCAACAAACCCTGCTATAACATCTCCATGTCCATTTAAGTATTTAGTTGCTGAATGAACTACTACGTCTGCACCTAATTCTATTGGTCTTTGTATATATGGAGTACAGAAAGTATTATCAACCATTACCATACAACCTTCTACTTCATGAGCTATTTTAGATACAGCTTCTATATCTATTAATTTTAAGTCTGGGTTTGCTGGAGTTTCTAAGTATACAACTTTAGTGTTTTCTTTCATAGCTGCTTTTACTTCATCTAAGTTTGTAGCATCAACAAAAGTTATTTCAACTCCGTATCTGCTTATACCATGATTAAACATTGCATATGTGCATCCATATAAAGTTTTACTTGCAACTACATGATCTCCTGCTTTTAATATTGTCCATAAAGCTGAAGTTATTGCACCTATTCCTGAAGCTGTTGATACACAAGCTTCTGCTCCTTCAAGTAATGCAACTTTATCTTCTAATTGAGCATTAGTAGGATTTCCTAGTCTAGAGTATATGTATCCACCCTCTTCTAATGCGAATCTTCTTCCACCTTGTTCTGCACTATCAAATACGAATGTTGATGTTTTATATATAGGTGTTGTTAACGCTCCTGATACGGCATCCTTTTGATGTCCACCATGAATTGCTTTTGTAGCAAATTTTTTGTTTTGTAAGTTTTCCATTTTTTATTTCCCCCTTGAATTTTGATATTATGATTTTTAACTATTGTTCCGTAAGGAACATCTTTCATGTTGCAAAAAACATTTTTCTTCAAGCTAACAAGTAACGTTTTCCTGTGACCGAAAAACCTTTTCCCTTGTGTATACAATCAATGTAACATCTTTTTGTTTTCTTGTAAATATATCATGAAATTTTTGTAAAATTTGAAATTTTCGCCATCATTTTTTATCAAATCTTCTGATAATTAAATTAATTTTATAATTTCCATAAAGCTTTTCACTATAAAAATTATTTTTTATGTTCCAATTATTGTATTTTAGCCATTTGTATAATGTATCCTATTTTCTTAAAATCGTAATTTTTTAGGCTACTACTTTCAACATGTCAAGCATTTTAAGTTCTTTTTTAACTTATTTAAGCTATAAATTTTTATAAAAA
>NZ_JAFFPK010000121.1 GCF_017590215.1 Clostridium sp. CCUG 7971 | reverse complement strand
ATTATTATGTTTTTTATTTCAAAGCTAAAGATGAAAAAGCTGAAACTAGCAAAAGAGTATTAGTTGATACCACTACAGGTAAAATTTATGGAAATTATAAATCTAAGAAACATGAGTTAATAGATATAGATGATTTTATAAATGTCGTAGTTAAAGATAAAAAGTAATTTAAATTAATTTTTAAAAGCCAGTAAAACTAAATATACTGGCTTTTTTGCTATATTTCACTTTCACTAAAACTCTTTACTTATTCAAATTACGTTTTTTATCTATAATTTCAATAACTATATACCCTATTATTACTAAAGGTGTAGCATATATTATAGTGTTATGTATTAAAGGATATATTTCAAAGATTTTATTTTCAGGTATTCGGTATATAAAATAAATACTTTGATTCTTATTGTTTTTTTCCGTTGCGTATATACCGCCAAAATACTCTTTACCTTCTTTCCACTTTCCATATTCAAAAATTTTATCTGAGGACTTATTAGAAAATTTATAAGCTGTTTCTTCATTTTTATAAAGTCTTAGAAATAAAATATCTTTTGATTCAATTAATTTATCTACATCTGTTTTATAGCTATCTATATCATAGATATCTTTATTTTTTATTATTATACTTAATTCTTTGCTGATTTCCATCCCTTCATTAAACCAATAGTGATATCTTTTTCTAGCAATGTTTTCTTTTGCATTAGTTAAGGTTATTCCTAAAAATAAAACAACAAATAATACACATACAATTCTAGATATTTTTATAAGTTTACTTAGTACTTTAGAATCATTTGAAAGTTTTTTTACCATGTCTTCATCCTCCCTTAATAGTCCATCAAGAGAAATATTATATAAATCACTAAGTTTTACTATACTTTCTAAATCTGGGTAACTTCTACCTACTTCCCAATTTGAAATAGTTGTTCTAGATACATTTAAAATATTTGCTACATTCTCTTGAGTTAATTCTTTTTTTAACCTAGCTTGTTTTAATTTTCTTCCAATTGTCACTATTACTTCTCCTTTCAATTTCAGTATGCAAAACTTTTTCGTATTAAACTAGCCAAGATTATGAACATCAGCAGGAAACACTATGTCAAGATTCTTCACATCCGCTTAATTTGAATAATTTAACAATGCTTTTTATTTTAGCTTTTTAATAAGAATTAGTAAATATTTAATATTTTATTTAATAAGGATTTATATATTAGTCTTAAAATTTCACTTTAGAGACTAGTATTTTTTAAAGATGATATCAAGCACAACTATTTTAGTGAAGACTTTATAAAAATAGTTGTGCTACAATTAAATTACTATTTATTATAAATATTAATTTATTAAAAAGAGGTATTCTGATGAAAGAAATTTTATTTTTATGTGGACCAAATGGAATAGGAAAAACTACTATTTGTAATGAAATTATTAAACAATTACCAAATTCAGCTTATGTTGATTCTGATTCATGTAGGATGATGAATCCATTTATTTTAAATGATGACACAATACCTACAATATCAAAGAATATTAGTGATTTACTGATTAATTATTTAAAATGTTCTACTATTAATACTGTAGTTTTTTCGTATGGATTTCATGGACGAAGAAAAGAAGTGTTTCAAAATGTTCTAATGGAAATTTCTAAAGAGGAATGTAACTTTATTCCGTTTTTACTTTGGTGTAGCGAAGAGGAAAACATTAATAGAATGAATATTGACAACAGAAGTTATGATCGTATTCAAAGAGCTTTAAATGAATCGAGAAAAGATTTTGATGATGTTATTTATCCTAAAATAGATATAACTAATTTATCCGCTTATGAGGCTGCAAAAACTATAATTACTAAAACAAAATCAGGTGTTTATCAAAAGAAAAATATCTAAAAATATTTCATCATAAAAAATAAGTCTTAAACTTTACGCTTAAGAAATAGTTTAAATAATTCTATCATTTTCAATATTTTTAGAAACTAAAAGAGGCAAATTTTAGTTTTTTAGTCTTACTCTTTTTAATATCTATCTGCATCAAAAATTGCTTTTAAAAATCCTCTGTTGTTTTTTGTGATACTACATATTGGATTTATAACTCAATTAATAGACCTCAGATAAAGCTGAGATCTATTTTTTAATTAATTTATGAATATTTCTATAGTAATTATAAAAGTATCTATTTTTTAGTATCCTTTTTGGTTGAAAATAAAAGATTGATAGATTATATATGTTCTCCCCTCTGTACATATTTTTATTTTAAGCTTTTACTAAGTTTCTTATCTGCTCCCCTCTTTATTCACAGTATATAAAAATTATTAGTTTAATCTTGTAATTCTTTTATTTTATTTTTAATATCTATATTTATATTATTATCTAAAGATATTTTTTTTAGCTCATTGTTTAAGTCTGTTTTTTGTTCTTGTGAAATTTTTATTGAAGAATCAATATTATTTATTGAAGAATAAATACGGTCTATTGCTTCTTTTATATCATAATCAATAAATTTAGATACATCTTCTAAATTATTAATTAAAAATTTTAGATTCTCATATGACATAATATTAAAATCTTTTCCATTTTGTAACAAATATTCACTAAGTTGGCACTCTTCATTTGATAAATTAAAATACTCACCTGCAGGGTACATTATATCTTCATTAGAGTTTAGATACTCAATAAGTTTAATTTGTTTTATTAATTTCTCCTTTTCTGTTAGGTTATTGTAATTCTTATTAAAGAAAGAAACTAATCCCCATTCAGAATTTAAAATTTCACTTTTACGATCTTGAAGACTTTGCTTTGAAGGTTTTCCAAAGTTATTAAGATATTCTACATTTTGATCAATACGTTCATCCCTGATTTCTGTTAATTGTTGAATACTTAAATCCTCTAAGTTTTCAGATGTAGCAACTTCTTGTACCTCACTATTAGAATCTTTATTAACAAACAATAACTTAGTAGTTAATAAAGATAAAATTATCATTAAAACAATTAAAGTAATTAGAATTATTTTTTTATTAAGCATGTAATCCTCCCCCTTTAATAAACTAAGTTTTAAATTTTTCTAACTATATACTTTATAATCAATTCTAAAATTTCACTTTAGGTACTAGTTACGTCTTTAGATTAAGATTTTCTATTACACATTAACATAAAAAAGTATATTTACTAACAAGTGGATTAATATAGCATTTAAGTGGAGTGAAATTAGATATATTTAGAAAAATTTTTAGAGTATAATATATTATTTTTATATTTCACTCCTAAATAAACCCATTTTAATCCATTTTTAATTATTCTTTTAAAAATTTTTATATAATTGACTTTGGTCTAAATAAATTAATATTTCCTAAAGGTTTAGTAGATTGTTTTACAGAATCTGATACCCCAAGAAGAATAAATTATCCAAAATGAAAGGATTAAAAAATGAGTAAACAATTAAGAATAATAAATTGGATTATAGGAGGAATTATAACTATACTTTATTTATACGGACCTATGTGGTCTATGCAATATAACTTCAGTTCCCTATCTGAGATTTCTCGAATAGTAGCAAGTGTATTTTTAATATATTGCTTAATATCAGGAATATATTGGATAAAAAATAAAAAAACAAAAATGGCATTTCATTATTTCTTGATAGTAGCCGTATATATAGCAATAGCATTTACTATTTTTATAATTGCTGTACATAGAGGATAAATAATATTAAAGTTTATATTAATGAATAACAAATTTTTTTAAAAATAAGCAACTATAATGACTAAATATTATAAATTCGATAATTCGGGAGAAAGATAAATGAAAAAAATATAATAAGAATTTTAATATTATTAGGTTTAATCTTTGGCAGTTTATTTGTAATAAAATGGAGGGCATATCATTATATTTACAAATATTTAGAGATGCATAATATTACAAAAAATGAAATAATAGAGGCAGATAAACGATGGGGGCTTTTGACATTAAGTAGCGGAGAGTTCGTATTAGATTGTAAAATAAAAGGAAAACCTCAAAATAATATCTACGCTGTTTATTGTAATGGAATAGATAACAAAGTAGGAGTATCTATAAACTATTCAGATGGTGGTTTCAAAGCAAATATAGACTTAAATAAAGAATAAAAATCAATAAATATTATTAAATTTTAACAATCCTTAAAATTTTACTTTAGCAACTAGTTTAAATAAATTTAATTTTTTCAATACTTTAAATACTGTTAGAAATAAAGAAAGTGTAAACTTAA
>NZ_JAFFPK010000120.1 GCF_017590215.1 Clostridium sp. CCUG 7971 | reverse complement strand
TTTTTGTTACCATAGTATTTTTCCACATTTTTCAATTTCAATATATTTTTCATATTCATCACCTCTAACCTAATTATACTTTAAGTTAAGTTGACTTGATTTGATTTAATGTTACAATAAACTTTCATTATTGTAACATTAAATCAAATTCTAACTTACTAATTAATTATAAATTACTTGAAATTAAAAAATGAGCCATTAAACGGCTCATTTAAATAACTATTTTTTATAAAAGCTACCTTTTGGAAATATTAGCGATACTTTAGTATATTCATTTATACTAGATTCTATTGAAATATCTATATTTAATTTATTACAAAGTTTCTTACAAATATATAAACCCATACCTGTTGAATGATTATATTTTCTACCTGAATTTCCTGTAAATCCTTTTTCAAAAACTCTGTTTATATGACTATTATCTATTCCTATTCCTCTGTCTTCAATAACAAGATTTAAATTATTATTAATTTCAATAGTGTAGATTTTTATGTATCCGTTTCCTTTTTTTGAATATTTAACGGCGTTAATAAGTATCTGAGAAATTATAAATGAAATCCACTTATTATCAGTAAATACCTCATATTCTAAATTTCCTATATCTAACTCAATATTATTTAATATAAACATCCTTTTGTTATTAATTATTGTTTTATCTACCAATTCATTTAGATATATTTCTCTTATTAAGTAATCTTTTTGAACATATTCACTTCGAGCATAAAATAATGTTTGATCTATTAATTGGTCTATTTTTTCAACTTCTTCAAGAATACTTCTAGATATATGTGTTTTATTATTTTCATGGATTAATTTTATAGATGATATAGGAGTTTTTATTTCATGGACCCATGCTTCTACATAATCTTTGTAATCTAAACGATCATTATTAATTATATTTATATGCTCAATCATTGATTTATTGCAATTTCTTAGAATATAGTGAAATAAATCGTGTTCATTAGACTTATTATTTTCTAAAACTTCACTTAATAAGTATTTTTTATCTAATTTATCTAAAATATCAATTGTTGTTTTGAAGTAATTGATTTTAGTTTTATATTCATGACAAATGCTTATTAACATTACAGAGATATATATTAGTGCAATAGTAAGAATAATATCAGTATTATTTGTTGTACTAAATACAAATATTAAAATAAATATTAAACCTAGAGTTTGGACAATTATACTAAATAATTTATCAGTTAAGAAACTTTTAAAATTATACATAATATCCATATCCCCTTTTAGTTTTTATAAAATCATTTATTCCTAAAGATTCAAGTTTAGTTCTTATTCTAGTTATATTTACGGTTAAAGTGTTGTCATTTACAAACAAAGAACTATCCCAAAGATAATCTAGTATATCAACTCTAGCAATTATTTTTTCTTTATTAGTCATTATGTAATATAATATTTTGAATTCATTTTTAGTAAGTTCGATATCTTTATTGTTATACTCTACTTTGCTTGATAACATATTTAATTTAACACCGTTGACTTCTAGCATTTCATCTTTTTTTATAGTTTTATAAGCTCTTTTTAAAATTGAATTTATTCTAGCTAAAAGAATTTGAGTATTATATGGCTTAGTTATAAAATCATCACCACCTATTGTAATACTCATAAGTTCATCAATATTATTATCTCTACTTGTTACAAATATTATTGGTACACTAGATATCTCTCTTATTTTCATGCAAATATTAAATCCATCTTCATTTTCTAAGTTTATATCTAAAAGAATTAGGTCAGGTTTAACTTTATTAAATATTTCAAATACATTTTCAAAGTTATCTATTTTTATAGGATCAAATTCATTATTTTTTAAAATGTTATACAATTCATTTCGTATTTTTTCTTCGTCTTCAACTATCAATACTTTAAACATATTCCCTCCAATACTAAGTAAATTATATTTTACTCAACTATTTGTACTATATATTTATTATACTAAAGAAAAGTTAAAAAAAAGCACCTAATAAGCTTTAGAGAAATATTATTAAGTATTTTGTGTTACTATGACAAAATATCAACTCTGTATTATTTAAATCATTTTGGTTTTTGTATTAACTATTTAAGTGGTAAAGATTTAGAAAAAGTAAAGGAGGAGCTTAGAGTGACTGAAATAGGAAAGAGTCTTATTGAAGAAGGATTAGAAAAAGGTAAAAAAGAAGGAATAGAAGAAGGCGAAAGAAAAAAGGCTATGGAAATAGCTAAAAGCCTATTAGATGTATTATCTATAAAAATGATAGCTGAGAAGATAAGTAAAATAAAATGGAGGGCATTGCCATCCATCTTTATTTTACTTAGGTCAATGGGAGCTAAGCTATGTTAAATGCTGAATTTTATATGGCTAAGCAACTTATAAGTAACTTAGTATTTATAATAGCATTTTTTATTATGATAAAAAAATTAGGATATAGTTATAAAGCAAAAGGTATATTCCTTAATATAATAAATATAGCTTTAGTAATTTTATTGATAAAATTTGAATTAAAATATTTTGTTATAGGAAAATGTATAATAACATCTATAATTTTATTATTTTTGATTTGCAAAATTTCATATGCTTTTGACTTAAAAAAAGCTTTGACGTATTCGATATTATATAACTTGATATATAGGGGGATAGAATTCACTCTTAATCATCTTATATGGTGGTATATTTATATTATTATGAGATATAAATTAAATTTTGAGTGGAGTATTGAGTATGAAATTTCACAGGTTATAGTATGTAATTTACTTATTTTTTTACTTGTATGCTCCTTTAATAAGTTAAAAAATTTATCTGTTAACAAGAAGTATTATTTGTACATTGCAATTACAATAATTATAAATATTTTAATACTATTATTTTTAAAGGAAGCATCCAATAGTATATATGGATATTATTCTCTAGTTACTGATAATCATATAAAAATAAATCAATCAAAATTATTTATGCCATTTGTTAATTTTGCAGATTTTGCATTACCTAACATAATAGTTGCAAGTAATATAGTTTTTATACTTTCACTTATAAAACTTTTAAAATATACTCAAGAAAAAGCGAAGATTGAAGTGCTTAATGAAAAAATTGATATGCAGTATAATTATTATCTAAACATTAAAGAATCTCAAGAAAGAGTAAAAAGACTTTACCACGATATAAATAATCATATAACAAATATTAAGGCAATTGAAAGTAAAAATGATGAAGTAGATACTTATGTAGATAGCATTAACAAGGAAATAAAAGACTTTGAAAGTATTTATAATACAGGGAATGTTATACTAGATATTATACTAAATGAAAAAAGTAAGTTATGTAAGAAAAATAATATAGATTTATTATGTAATATAGATTTTTCAAAATGTAATTTTATAGAGATGATAGATGTATCTTCTATATTTTCAAATTTAATAGATAATGCAATAGAAGCATGTGAAAAAATAGAAGATAAAGAACTTGAAAAATATATAAGCATAAGAGGAACAATTGTAAAATCATATTATATTATACGGTGTCAAAACAGTAAAACTAATAAAGTTATATCAAAAAATAATAAGATACTAACTAGCAAAAAGGACAAGTATCTACATGGTCTTGGCATTGAGAGTATAAAATCTTCAATTAAAAAGTATGATGGAGAACTAGATATTCAAACAGATGAAAATAAATTTAAAACTACAATATACATACCACTTAAATAAAACGCATGATATTTTCTCATAATGATCTCTCTATCTTTTTAATTTAATTATATCAATAGGGTATACTCTATTAGTATAATTAATTAGTTATTGAAAAATCAGTGTTTGAAGTGTCCCATAAGACTTGTATCAGAATGGAGGAAGAGATTTGAGAAAAATAGGATATGTTCGTGTAAGTTCACAGGATCAAAATGAAGAAAGACAAATTATACAACTAAACGAAATCGGAGTAGATTTTATTTATCAAGAAAAAATATCCGGAGCAACTTTAGATAGAAAAGAACTTAATAAGATGCTTGATGAACTTAAACCAAAAGATATAGTTTTTGTAACTGACCTTACAAGAATTACAAGAAGTACGAAGGATTTATTTTTATTAGTTGATAAAATTAAAAGCAAAGGTGCAACGTTAAAGTCAATTAAAGATACATGGCTAGATTTATCGGAAGATAATCCATACAGCCAATTTTTAATAACTGTAATGGCTGGTGTTAATCAACTAGAAAGAGATTTAATTAAAATCAGACAACGTGAAGGTATTGAAATTGCTAAGTCACAGGGTAAATATAAAGGGAGAATTAAAAAATATCATAGTAATCATGAAGGAATAAATTATGCAGTTAAATTGTATAGAGAAGGAAATATGACTGTTAAGCAAATATGCGAAATAACAAATATATCAAGATCTTCCCTTTATAGAAAACTTCAAGAGGATGCATCTAATTAAAAATATCTATATGGGGGTAGAATATGGATTATGCGCAAATGGTGTGTTAATCAAAATTTAACTAGTACTTGCAATAGTCTGAGTGTTAAACTTAGTCCGACAAACTTTACGATTTAGAGTTAAAATTATAATATAAAAATACCTTAACTAAACTTTAGATTGAAAATAAAAGTCTAATTAGCTATATTTAAATAAAGAAAACATAAAATATAAAGAAAAGAGTTGATAAAAATGCCAACGATAAGTATGTTTTACGGAATAATAATAAGAATGTATTGTGCACCAAAAGAGCATGCACCTTCACACTTTCATGCGTACTACCAAGATCATAAAGCATTAATTAATATAAAAACATGTGAACTAATGGAAGGATCTTTACCTAAAAAACAACTTAGATTAGTACTTGCTTGGGCTGAACTTCATCAAGATGAATTATTAGCAAATTGGGAAATAGCTATGAATAGTGAGCTACCATTTAAAATAGAACCATTAAAATAAGAGGTGATAATATGTATTTAGCTATAAAAGAAGTTAAACCTATAGAGAATTATAAATTAATATTAACCTTTGAAAATAATGAAGTTAGGATATTTGATATGAATCCATATTTAGATAAAGGTATTTTTAGAGAATTAAAAAATGAAAATATATTTAAAGCAGTTAAAGTGAGTTTTGATTCTATAGAATGGCCAAATGAAGCAGATATTGACCCAGAAACATTATATGAAGATAGTGTTTCATATTCAAGTTAGAAATAAGGAGTTGAGATAGAAATTTATCTCAACTCTTTTTATTTATAAATATATTTAATAAATAGACATTTGAGTACTATGGAAGTAAAGAAAAAATGATAGCTGATGAATCATTTACCTATGTTTTATCTAAATAATAAAATAGAATATATATTATATGGATTTATTTTTATATAAATTATATATAATTTAAAAAAAGAATTAACTTATGAATTTTTATACAATTTATAAGTTAATTCTTTTTTAAAATCCTTGCTTTATGGCTATTTATAGCTACGTAAACTCTATATAAAAATCAAAAAAAGCATATAATTACTACTTATATCTTATTTTACCGATAAAAAACTCAGGGAAGTTTAAAGGGGTTCTGTCTATAGCCAGAACCCCTTTAAATTATATATTAATTTTCAGTATCATTTTCAGATGAACGGTTTAAATTGCAGCATGGTTTGCATCCTGATGGACCAGGGCTTTGAGGAGAACAGATAATATCTTCATTATTAGCACATACAAATAATTTCTCCTTAATAACAGTGTATATTCTTTTATTTACAAGAAGTGAATATTCAACACCTGCAGTAAAAGATGATTTACAGTCTTTATTTCTCTTATATTTATCATCAGTATTTACACACTCAACACTGATGCATCCTTTAAATTCTTCATGAATAGCTACCTTCTTAGCTCCTTTAGGTATACATACTCTTCCATATAAATCTACAGATTTAAACCCAGGGCTCCAGCAATCATGCTTATAGCAATCAGATAATGGTCCTGTATATGGTATAGTAGATGCTCTAAAATTCTTACATCCTATTTTACCGCAAACAGATATTTTGAAGTTACAAACATAGAAATTTAAATTTTCTTCAAATATTCTACTTTTTACTCCATAACTATGAGATTTACAATCCATTTGAGACTCTTTTACATTACCTACAAATTCATCATATAGATATAGTTCATGACAGTCACAATCATCATCTTTATGTTTTTTTAATTCACAGCAATATATTGAATCATTTGTTGCATAGAATTTTAAATTTTGTGCATCTATTTTTCCATCTAATACTTTATCAGTAAGACCAATAAAGTCATATTCTACATTCACGCAATCTATGCATATAGGATCTCCATTGCAGAAATTACCATCTTCAATGTAGAAAGTTACACATGGATCATATTTAAATTGCTCATCTTCTAAGCAAACACAATCGAATATTCTTTGACTAAGTATTGGTATAGCAACAGCATTACGAAAATCACAGTCTTGTTCAATTGGTTCACAATAATTACAATGACAAGCATGGCTCATAGGTTGATAATCTTTGTCTAGCTCTATTTTACATTTTTCATTACACTCATCTTGATTTTCTATATTATTTCTACATTCATCCATAATATATTATGTCCCCCTATTTACTAAAATTTTTTCATTACTAATTCATTTTATGATTAAAAAAAAACATGTGTTACTAATTTTAAGTATATATTTGAGACTTATAACATAAAATTAGTACTTTAAGCTCAAAAGTTGACGTTATTTTATTGATTTTAAGTAACAATTATTTGGATTTAGAAATATATTAGTTTATATAGAGCCAATTTTAATCTCTATATATATTAATTAATATGAAGGAGTGCAAACCATTGAGCGAAAATAATAGATATTTCTGCGATTGCGGAAAAGATGATAAGGATATGTATAACTACGGATGTAAAAAAGATAATTGCAAAAAAGATGATTGTAGAAAAGATGATTGTAGAAAAAATGATAAATGTCATGATGACCATAAATGTTGTGAAGATAAAAAACATCATGATAAAAAATGCTCTGATGAGTGTTGTTGTAAACTTAGCTTAATAAAAGCACTAGAATTATTAGGATGCGAAGTAAATGACTTGGTAAACTTTAATGCTGCTGCATTTATTACAGATTACTATGTAGGTGGAGGAAATTTAGCACTTTTTGAGCCAAATACATCAATAGGAAATTTAGATAATTTAGGTTCTGTATTAACTGGTGCTTTAAAGAAATTACCAGATTGCAATTGTGATATATTAGATATAGATGCAAACACAGTATATCCAATACCATTACCTACAGACCTTATATCTCTTTTATATGGTCTAATAAATCTTTTAGGCGATCTTGTTGGAGCAGATGCAGCTCTTGACGCTATACTAACAACTATTATAACTCTTTTAGTAGCATTGCTTAATGCTTTAAATACATTAACTGGTGATGCTCTTACAGCATTATTAAATACTATAGCTGCAGCATTAGTATCACTTTTCACTACTTTAGAAGGTGTAGATACAGCATCTTTATGCGAAATAAGAGCTCTTGCATTTGACTTAATTCCAGATGCTCCAGTAGTTCCAGGAACACCATGCTGTACAGAAACAAATTTTGCTAGATTAAGAAGAGAGTTAAAATGCATTCTTAAAGAAAAATGTCCTGCTAAAGTTGATTGTAAACCAGACTGTGAACCTTGCTGCTGTGATAAAGGCGTATTAAGTCAAGTAGCAGGAAGCAATATAGCTAGTACTGTTAGCTTAACAGTTGGTTCTTTAACTTTAGAGAATGTTGAAGTATTAGGAACTGTTTGTAACGCAATAATACTTGCTGCACCTCCTGCAGCAGCTACAACTATAACTTTCCCAGCTATTACTATTCTTGGTATAGCAATACCAGGTATAACATTACCTGTTTCAGCAACTCCAGGAAGATTATATGTTGTTTGTGCAGACGCAGTAACTTTTATGGATTAATAAATAAAAAATACTGAAGACTAAGTCTTCAGTATTTTTTTTACAAATAAAGAATATTAAACTACTTGAATACAGATACAAAAGTCCCATTTTAATTTTTTTAAATATACTAACTATATAAGCTAAAATAACAATTTTTTCTTATTGTAGTTAGTATATTTTTTGTAGGAGTGAATCTTAGAATGCGTAAAAAAAATATTTCCAATAAAAATGATGGCTTTAAATATAAATCATCTATAAATAATTATGGACAGAATAATAAAGCAGTAAAAAATTTAAAACCATTATCTCAGTGTAGTAGCTGTTGTTCAAATAAAGGAGCAACAGGACCGACGGGTCCAACAGGCCCAACGGGAGCAACAGGGCCAACTGGACCAATAGGCCCAACGGGAGCAACAGGATCTATTGGTGAAACCGGAGCAACAGGACCTATGGGAGCAACAGGTGAAATAGGACCAACAGGTGCAATGGGTGCTACAGGGGCTACAGGCCCAGCGGGAGCAACAGGAGCAACAGGAGAAACCGGTCCAACCGGAGCAACAGGGCCAACGGGAGCAGCAGGCCCAATTGGCCCAACAGGAGCAACAGGAGAAACCGGTCCAACTGGTGCGATAGGTCCAATTGGCCCCACAGGTTCAACAGGTTCAATTGGTCCTATGGGAGCAACGGGAGCCACAGGGCTAACAGGTGCCACAGGTTTAATAGGCCCAACAGGAGCAACGGGAGCTACAGGATTAACAGGCCCAACAGGTTCAATAGGCCCAACTGGGGCAACGGGAGCTACAGGATTAACAGGCCCAACAGGTTCAATAGGCCCAACAGGCCCAACGGGAGCAATAGGCCCAATAGGCCCAACAGGTTCAATAGGCCCAACAGGCCCAACAGGTTCAACAGGAGCAACAGGAGCAACAGGTGCGACAGGTGCTGATGCAGTTGCTGGATCTACAGCGATTTCAGCTTATGCCGCTAATACTACTGGTGGAACGATTAGTGTTATATTAGGTGGAACTTTAGTTACATTTCCAAGTGTAAACAATGTTTCTGCAGGTATAACATTTACGACTAATAATACATTTACAGTAGGTTCAAGTGGAAAATATTATATTAGATATAATTTATTTTTAAATGCTGGATTAGCAATAACTACTCAAATTCTAAGAAATGGCACGCCAGTTCCAGGAACCATAAGAAGTGGTTTGGCTCTTACTGATTTTAGTAGTGAGGTAATAGTTACTTTAGCTGCAAATGATACTATACAATTACAGTTAACAGGATTAATTGTGATTGCTACATTACAAAGTGGTACTGGTGCTTCATTAACTATTATCAAATTAAGTAATTAAAAATAATAATAGACTTATATTTTTATATATAAAAATAGGTGAAAAAATGAAAAATAAAAATAATAAATCGAAACAGAATCAAACTTTAAATAGATCAAATATATATATGTATGGATATACTAATAGCTATAGCTCTGATTGTAAATCAAATATAAGTTCAATTAACTGTACTGGACCAACTGGCGCAACAGGGCCAACCGGACCAACAGGATCTACTGGACCTATAGGAAATATAGGTGATATAGGCCCAACAGGGCAAGCAGGGCCTATGGGAGCAACAGGCCCAACTGGTATCATAGGGACTATTGGTTCTATTGGAAATACTGGAATCACAGGAAATACAGGAGCAACGGGCCCAACAGGTATGGCGGGATCTATTGGTATAGGTATAACAGGTATAACGGGACCTACCGGAGATATAGGACCTACAGGTATTACAGGTGTAATAGGTTCTACTGGTGCAACTGGTCCTATAGGGTCTACAGGAATGACAGGATCAACAGGGCCAATTGGAGTAACTGGCCCAACAGGCAATGTAGGATCAACAGGAGCAACAGGACCTATTGGAGTGACTGGAATAACAGGGAATGTGGGACCTACTGGCCCAACAGGCCCAACAGGAGTAAATGGGGTAGCAGGCAATATAGGCCCAACAGGAGCAACAGGACCTATTGGAGTGACTGGAGCAACTGGAAATATTGGTCCAACAGGAGCAACAGGACCTATTGGAGCAACTGGGGTAACTGGTTCTACTGGATCTGTGGGTCCAACAGGAGCTACTGGCATTGAAATGGTATTTGGTTATGGCGCTAATAATCAAGCTGTATCTATTCCAATAAGTGTGGGTACTCCTGCAAATGTATCATTTCCAGATGCTCAAAATTTAAGCGCAGTTACCATTTCAAGTCCTGATTTTCAAGTATTTACAGTTCCTAGTAGTGGTAGATACTATATATCATACAATGTTTTTTTAACAGTAGGGCTAGCAATGACAAGTCAATTGATACAAAATGGAGTAACTCCAATTTCTGGATCACAAAGGTCTGGACTTATTGCTACTAAATTTAATGCTAATTTAATCGTAAGTTTAAATGCAAATGATACTATTATACTTCAATTATCAGGTATTAATGCGACTGCATCTTTGCAAGGTGGAACTGGTGCAACATTAACGATTATTAAATTAAATTAAAAAGCTACTCATTAATAAACTATATCCTTTATGATAGACAGTTAAAATGATAAAACTATCATCATGAAGGGTATAGTTTTATGTTAGCTGAGCGAAGCGAATTTTTTATTTATAATGGTCAATAGGGAAATAGTAAGTATTTGAATTAATAGAATCATTATTATTACTACTATTACAACTATAACTATGATTACTATTACTTTTTTCTGATACAGTACTATGTTCATGTTTTGTATACTCACATTTATTTTGAGTTATACAAGGATTAGGCTTATGGTGTCTAATATTTGGACATATTATAAATAGTACGGCAATTTCTATACATCTTTCGTTATAGTAGTTAATATCAACGTCTTCAATGCCTATAAATATAGAGTTTAGTCCTATTTCACATTCATCAAAGCAAAAGTCTTCTATTAATACAAATTCATAAAAAGGAATTTCCCAATGAGCAGAATGTATAGATTGTTCACAATTTAGTGCAGTATAAATTATTTTAATCTTTTTTGTGCCACAGATTATAACTTTAGGGCCTAAGATTGTATTTATTAATCTATATTCATTTATACAGATAGATACTTTAATTTCGTTTATTGATTCTATGCTAGGCTTTTGGCAAGGAATAGATACTGTGTCTACTTCCAAACATTGCTTACAAGATACTAAATAGTCTCTACATGGATATTGTTCTAGGGGTGTTAATCCAACTATTGATATGTTTTCGTTCATTTTATCACCGCCTTAAAATTTAATAAAATAAAAGATTATAATATATAATATGAATCAAAATTATATGTTTACATAAAATTCGCTTTGCTCATATCGCAGGCGACTTCGTCCGTTGCTTAAAAACTTTTTTACTTAATATTGGTGCATTGGTATTACTTAGTTATAGTTTCTTTATACGTAAAAAAGAAAGTATTTAATTTTAAATACTTTCTTTTACTTTTAACAATCAAAAATGCATTGAGTTTTAACTTGTATGCTAATACATCTAGGGTCAATTTTATCAATAAAATAAAATTCGAAATTTCCTACAAAAAACTTGTATGTCTCTCCACAATTACAATTATTACAATGTTCTGTATTACAGCAATCGCAATCATTACAACTGTAACAATTAATATCGTCATCATTTTTTACATTATAACATCCAGTAAAAATTTTTCTAATCTCTCTTGTATATAATTTTTGGTTTTTATATACCTCCACTATAACAAGTAAATGCTCATTTTCACATATATTGTGTAGTGTTACAGGTACGATTATACAACTTCCTTGGCAACAATTTGACTGACCATTATTTTTTATATACTTGATGTCTTTACATGGATATTTTGTTGCTTTATATTTATCCATACTTAATTCTCCCTTTTAAGATTTTCACTAACATGACTTTACAACTGAAATAAATATAGATGTAGTTTTGTATATACTTCGTTCGCCAAAATTACAGGCACTAGATCTTTCAATATATGGTGTTACCTTAAATTGTTGACGAATACTTGTATCTGAATCTATTATAATGAAAGTTGAAAATGGTGTTATATAATTTACGCTATGAACTGATTGTTCATCTACTAATGCTGTATAAATTATATTTTGCTTTAATAGCCCTTCTATTACTAATTTTTTACCTGTTATATGGGTACATTCTCCATTTGATACATTTTGACCTAGTATAGGTGTACCAATAGAGGGCGTATAACCTGTTACTGTAGGAGTTTCTACCACTCTTTGAGAAATTATTTCAATAGATGAATGAACCTCAATAATTTCTTCTATACCTATATTTTGAATTGGTAATGTAACAATTTCACAAAGTAAAAACTCAGTCCATGTATTATAAGAGTCTTCACATTCTATAACCTTTTGTATTTTATTTTGGGGATATACTCCAACTATATTGATATTATTTGCCATAGACCTTGCTCCTTGTGACTTATAATTGATATTAATTTGATATATACTGTAAATTTGTATATACTACATTAATATTTCGACAAATAATTAATTGTTACATTTTATATTAATAATAAAAAGCTATATACCTTCTAAGAGTTAGATAGTATATAGCTCTTGATAAAATTAAGAGAGTTTAACTACAAACTGTGGCTACTCTAGCTCTTAAGAATACTGTTACATTTTTAAATATAGTTCTAGGATCTAGTGCGTATATAAATACATCTTCTATATATGTGTCTATATTGAACTCTTCACATAAATCTGGTTCTATTACTTGATTTGATCCTACTATAAATCCATTTATAACTAGAGGAACTGTTGGATTAGTTGGGTCATAAACTTCTATACCTTCTTGGTATGTTAATCCTTCAAAGTTAGCATATGGTATTATAAATGCACTAAATGGTATTTCATAATGTGCAGAGTGAACAGATTGAGTTTCAACTTCTGCAGTATATACTACCTTTTGTTTAAGTGTACCTTCTATTATTAATTTTCTACCACTTAAACAAGTACCTTCAGCATTAGGTATTATTGCAATTGCGTATGCTTGAGTACAATCAACTGGAGCTAATATATCTAATACAGCTGTTATTGCAGCTATTACAGCAGCTATTAATGGAGGTAATGTAGTATTTATTAAAGTAGTTAAAGCTGTTGTAACTAATCCGACAGCTGTTGTAACTGCTACATTTCCAATAGCCGCTGCTGCAGCAGTAAGAGTATTAAGCATAGCTGTTAATATACCAAGTATAGAATTAATTACAGTTGTAAGTGTATTTAAAGCCTCTATAAGAGCTTGAAGTGCTGCACAGATTAAATCTGGAGAAAATGGAACAGCTATTATAGCAGCTATTAAGTTGTCAGCTGCATTAGCAACAGCTGTTGTAGCAGTATTTATACTAGTAATTAAGGTATTAACTGTAGTTACCATACCTTGAACTGTAGTTATTAATGCAGGAACACCAGGAACAGCTACTAAAGTACCTAATGTAGTTAATAAAGTATTTAACAATGGCGTTATAGTATTTAAAGGTGTTATAACAGCAGCAACAGTAGTATTAATAGCTGTAATTAATGGTGTTAATATTGCTGATGTTATACCACTAGCTGCTTCAAAAAAGCTAAATAGTACATATCTTCTATAAGCAAAAGGTGTTTCTATTAAATTTACACTATCAAGTTCTATATTTACATAAACTTGATCTAGATTTTCTATATTTGGTTTTTGCTCGGGTACACATAATATTTCAGGGACAGATATTTCAGTCCAGTTTAGTGCAGTTCTATCATTTCCAGCGAAAGTTACATTTGATACATCTGATACACCAATGGTTCTGACGTTAAAATCGCAACCACAGCCTTTAGATGCGTTACTATTACAATTACATGGCATAGTCTAATCCTCCCTATTTATTAGCATATTCTAGATGCTTTTATGAATATAGTCGTATTTTTAAATATATTTCTTTCAGATAAGTTATAGGCAAATATATCTTCTATATATGGTGTTATATTAAATTTTTGTGATAGAGGAGTATCTCCTTCTATTATTATAAATGCAGAAAAAGGAACAGTATGATTAGCAGAATGAAGTGGTTGTTCATCTGTTAAAGCTGTATAGATTACCTTTTGCTTTAATAAGCCTTCTATTACTAATTTTCTTCCTGTTAAATTAGTACATTCTCCATTTGGAATGTTTTGACCTAGTATAGGAGTACCTGCAGGTGGTGTATAACCTGTTACTGTAGGCGTTTTTACTACTCTTTGAGATATTATTTCTATACATGAATGTACTTCTACTAATGCCTCTATATCTGGTTTTTGCACTGGTATATCAACCACTTCAGGTATAAAAAACTCAGTCCATTTATCTATATTTTGAGGACAAGTCAATGCTTTTCCTATTTTGTTTTGAGGATAAGCCCCTACCGTATTTATATGGCCAGCTTGTGTATAACATTTGCTAAAAAAGTTGTATCCTGTGTTTGCTGTATAATCACAATTTGACATAGCGCTATTCTCCTTGATTTAAGATTTTATATTACTTGATTTGGAACGGCATATACTAACATAGTTACTTGTTTAAGAATTGTTCTTTCATCAACCATATTTACGATTACATCTTCTATACATGCATTTACTTGATATTGTATATTTAATGAATCAACTGGCGTAGCAAGTGGATTATCTGATAAGTTTAAAGTTTTTGGAACTACTATATAAGATGAAAATGGTACATAAAAATGAGCAGAGTGAACTGACTGTTCTAGATCATTTGCTGTATACACAACCTTTTGACATAACTCCCCCTCAACTATTATCTTTCTTCCCGTAGATACTTTACCTTCTAAGTTAGGTAATAACTCCCCATTTACAGTTGGTGATTCTGGTACCTGTATAACCTCTTGTCTAATTATATTAACCGATACGTTAACTGAGTTTATTTGCTCCATATCTGGTTTTTGAGTTGGAATATTAAGTGTTTCTGTAACGCTCATCTGTAACCAGTAAGGATTTTCACTTATAACAGTAGTTACGTCTTTAGGGTCACACATGCCTGATATATCAACTAATCCCATATTATAATCCATTATTTGAATTTCTCCTTTATTATATATTTAGAGACAACTTCTCTCACTAATTATTATATTTTTCTGAAAATAATATGTGCCTTAATTGAGCTTAAGATTTTACTTTAAAACATTTAATTCTATTAATAGGTGCTTTATATTTAATGTACATTATTGTTTTTGATTAAATTTTTAATTAACTTACAAAAAATTGAATATTATATTATAAATGAAGAATAAAGGGGGAGGAATATATATATGAGCTATATAAAAAACTTTTCATATAAATTCAAGTATGATCCAAACAATACGCCAAATAAAAACTATAATTTCAGGAGCAAATCTAATACAAGAAGAATCCAACAAAGTGGATCAAGTAAAAATATCTTAGTGAATACATCAACAAAAAAAGGCGATGGAATGCAAGACCCAAGAGGAGATCAAGGCTTACGTGGAGTTCATGGACCAAGAGGGGAACAAAACTTATCTGAAGTCCAGGACCTAAGAGAGGAACAAGTGTTACCAGTAGAGCAACAACCAGGAGGGGAACAGGATTTACCAGTAGATCAAGGACCAAGAGGAGAACA
>NZ_JAFFPK010000119.1 GCF_017590215.1 Clostridium sp. CCUG 7971 | reverse complement strand
AAAAATTGGAAATTCTATATAAAAATAAGAATAATATTATAATTAATACTATAATCGTAATATTATTCTTATACGAATCTATAAATATTAAATATTTATAGATATTTAACTATATAGGAGTGATAAATATGAGAAGATTTGCACTAATATTAGCTATAATAGGAGCTCTTAACTGGGGTATTATAGGTGTATTTGGAGCAGATTTATTAGGGAATATATTTGGAGGTACTTATGCATTAATAAGTAGAATAATATATTCTTTAGTTGGTCTAGCAGGTATATACTTACTATTCACATTTGCATCTAATGATAATGATTAGAAATGATATTTAAGCCGTTGATAATAATAAAAATCAACGGCTTTTATTTATATAAAAAATTAAATTATATAAAATCAAAACATATAGGCAAAGTTTTGATATTATTAAATAAGTAGTAATAATATTAAAGATTGAAACTAGATATAAAGGTATAAATATAAGGAGCTATAAATGAAAAACACAATTATAAATGAATTAAAAGAAATAGTTGATATAGATCTAGTATCTTTTCATGTGCCTGGACATAAAATGGGAAAAATATATGATAGATTAGGATACACATCAATAATAGATAAGATGTATAAAATGGATACTACAGAGATAATAGGAACAGATAACCTACATTCTCCAGAAGGTATAATTAAAGAATCTCAAGAAAGAGCATCTAAGGTGTTTAAAAGTGATAATACATATTATATAGTAAATGGTAGCACAAGTGGAATACAAGCCTCTATAATGGCTTCTTGTGAGCCAGGAGATAAATTAATTGTAAATAGAGATTGCCATCAGTCAGTTATAAATGGATGCATATTAGGAGATATAAATCCTGTATATATAAATGCAGATATAAGTAAAGATAATAATATAGTAAATGGAGTTATATTAGAAGATGCTATAGAAGTTATAAATAATAATCTAGATGCAAAAGCTATATTACTTACATATCCAACTTATTATGGAATTACATATGACTTAAAAACTATTTGTGATTACGCGCATAGTAAAAATATGATAGTTATAGTTGATGAAGCTCATGGAGCTCATTTAGGATTAAGTGATGAACTACCTAAGACTGCTTTAGGGCAAGGTGCAGATTTAGTTATACAAAGTACACATAAAACTTTACCAGCATTTACACAAGCATCTATGATACATACACAGGGAAATAGAGTAAATCATTCTAGATTATCATCTATGCTAAGATTTGTTCAGTCATCAAGTCCATCATATACACTTATGGCCTCACTAGAGTTAGCTATTGATATATATGAAACAAAAGGAAAAGAATTAATGAAGGAGCTTTTATTAAATATAGATGAGTTTAAAGAAAATATTAAGGGTAATGAACTTATAAGGGTATATAATGAATATGATAAAACTAAAATATTTGTGGAATCAAAAAATATTGGATTAATAGGATATGAATTAGAAGAAATACTTAGAAAAGAGTACAATATACAGGTAGAATTATCTAACTATTATGGGGTATTATTAATATGTACTATAGGTAATGATGATAAAGATCTTAAAAAATTAGAAATGGCATTAAAAAATATATATGATAGTAATAATATAAAAGAAAACATAAAAGAAGTAGAATATCCAAATATAATACCAAAAAAAGCTTTGAGCCCTAGAGAAGCATTTTATAAGAGTAAAAAAAGTGTTAAAATATATGACAGTGTAGGTAAAATAAGTGGAGAATATATAATACCTTATCCACCAGGGATAAGTTTATTATCTCCAGGAGAAATAATAACAAAAGAAGTGATAGATTATGTATTACTATGCAATAAAAAAGGTATGCATGTAAATGGAATAAAAGATTCAAATTTAGAATTTATAGAGATTATAAGTGAATAATAAGTAAAGAAATATGGAGGTGGAATCTGATTAAAATAATTATCTAAAGTGTATTAGAGATAATGAAATTAATAATGTAAGGAGAAATTTTAATCAGGATATAAAATATGAACGGAAAGTTAATAATCATAGAAAGTGGATCAGATGCAAGCGGAAAAGCAACACAAACTAAGAAGTTATATGAAAGACTATTAAAAGATGGGTATAATATAAAAAAGGTTGAATATCCAAATTATAAGTCAGAATCATCATCACTAGTAAAAATGTATTTAAGAGGTGATTTTGGAGATAAACCATCAGATGTAGATCCATATGTATCATCTACATTTTTTGCAGCAGATAGATATGCATCATATAAGACAGAGTGGGAAGAATTTTATTGCAATGGAGATATAATACTTGCTGATAGGTATACAACGTCTAATATGGTACATCAAGCCTCTAAAATGGATAAAGAAAATAGAGACAAGTACTTAGATTGGTTAACAGATTATGAATTTAACATGTATAAGATACCAAAACCTGACTGTGTAGTATTTTTAGACGTACCAATTGAGTTTAGTCAAAAGCTTATGGAGAATAGAAAAAATAAATTTACAGGTGAAGATAAAAAGGATATACATGAAAGTGATATTAAGTACTTAGAAGATTCATATAATAATTCTTTATATATAGCAGATAAATATAATTGGAAGAAAATAAACTGTGTTGAAAATAATGAATTAAGAAGTATAGATAGTATCCATGAAGAGATTTATCAAGTAGTTATAAATACAATAAAATCTATGGAGAGTTAGATATGTATTTTGAAAATATAATAGGTCAAGAATTTGCGAAAAAGTATTTAACAAATTCATTAAGAAAAAATAAAGTTAATCATGCATACATGTTTGAGGGTATTGATGGAATAGGGAAAAAGAAATTTGCAGGGGAACTAGCAAAAATACTATTAAATACTGAAAATGTAGATAGTAGTCCAGATTATATAAATATTAATGCTGATGGAAGTAGTATAAAAATAGCTCAAATAAGAAAACTACAAACAGATATAATAATAAAACCACATAAAGAGTACAAAATATATATAATAAATGAAGCAGAAAAAATGACAGTAGAAGCTCAAAATGCTCTATTAAAAACATTAGAAGAGCCGCCAGAATATGCTATAATGATTTTAATTACTAGTAACAAGGAAAGATTATTAGACACTATAAAATCTAGATGTGAAATAATAAAATTTCTTCCTATATCTTTATTAGATTTAAAAAAATTCTTAATAGATAAAGGAATAGAGGAACAAAGGGCACAGTTACTTTCAGTTTTTTCTAGGGGAAGTATTGAAAAAGCATTAGAATTATCAGAGTCAGCCGATTTTGCAATAATGAGAGACGATATACAATCTTATATACAAACTATACTTGATAAAAAGATTATAGATATATTAGAAATACCAGCTAATATGGACAAGTATAAAAAAGAAATCGTTAGTATTTTAGACATTTTTGTAAATTACTTTAGAGATATGATGATGTTAAAAGAAAATATTGATAAAAGTATGATAATAAATGCAGATAAGATAGTATTTATACAAAATATGAGCAAAAAAATTACATATTCGCAAGTATCAAAGATTATTGATATAATAGAAGATACTAAGACAAAGATAAGAAGCAATTGTAACTTTAATATAAGTATACAAGTTATGGCTTTGAATATATATGAGGTGATTAAATGATAAAGATAGTGGGTGTTAGATTTAAAAATGCTGGAAAAATATATTATTTTGATCCAGTTGAATTTGAAATAGAAAAAAATATGGACGTAGTAGTAGAAACTGCAAGGGGACTAGAATATGGGACAATAGTTGTTGGTCCTAAAGAAATAGAAGAAAAAGAGTTGGTTTCACCATTAAAACCAATAATAAGAATAGCTACACCAGAAGATACTGATGCATATCTTGAAAACAAAGAAAAAGCAAAAGAAACTTTTGAGTTATGCCAGCAAAAAATAAAAGAACACGAGCTTACGATGTATTTAATAGATTGTGAATATACATTTGATAGAAATAAATTAATATTCTACTTTACAGCAGAAGGAAGAATAGATTTTAGAGAATTAGTAAAAGATTTAGCAGCAATATTTAAAACAAGAATAGAGTTAAGACAAATAGGTGTTAGAGACGAAGCTAAGTCTATTGGTGGACTTGGACCATGTGGAAGAAGATTATGCTGTTCATCATGGCTTGGAGATTTCCAACCAGTTTCAATAAAAATGGCTAAAGATCAAAGTTTATCTCTTAATCCTACAAAGATTTCTGGAATATGTGGACGATTATTCTGTTGCTTAAAATATGAGCATGATGTATATGCTGAAGCTATTGATTCAATGCCAGTAGTAGGGGCATTAGTAAAAGTTGAAGAAGCTAAAGGTAAAGTAGTAGAAATAAATCCATTATTAGAACAAGTTAAAATAGAATTTAATGATAAAACTATAAAGATATGCCATAGAGAAGAAGTTAAAGTTTTACAAGAGCCTAAAAAGTCTGGAAATAGTTTAAGAGCAGAAGGCTTAGATGAAGCGACAATAAGAGAATTAAAGAAATTAGAAGACTAAGATTCTATTTATATAAGTATTAAAAATTATCATAAGATTAAGGGGGTAGGATTTTTCCTACCTTTTTTAAAGTAATAATACCTATAAAATAGATATATGTGAAACAGGACATTAAAAGGAGATACTTATGGAAATAAAACTAAAAGAAACAGAAAGAATAGATGATTTACAATTAAAGGGATTAAAGCTAATACAAGATACAACGGGATTTTGTTTTGGTGTAGATGCAGTTTTATTGGCTAACTTTGCAAAAGTAAAAAGAGGAGCTAAGGTTGTTGACCTAGGTACTGGAACAGGTATAATACCTACACTTATTGCAGGTAAAAGTGAAGCTAGTGAGATAATAGGAGTAGAAATACAAGAAGAAGTTTATGAAATGGCTACACGTTCTGTAAAATTAAATAATCTAGAAGATAGAGTAAAAATAATAAATGCAGATATAAAAACAATTGATAAAGAATTAGAAGTACATGGATACCATGTTGTAACATCGAATCCTCCATATATGCATATGGATGGAATTAAAAATCCAAATGATAAAAAAGCTATATCAAGACATGAGGTAAAATGTAACTTAGAAGATGTTATAAGAGCTGCATCAAGATTAACAATGCCTAAAGGAAAATTCTTTATGATACATAGACCTACAAGATTAGTAGATATAATAGATTTAGGTAGAAAATATAGACTAGAACCTAAGCAAATACAATTTATACATCCAAGAGCAAATAAGGCTCCAAATTTAATGCTTGTAGAGTTTGCAAAGGATGGAAGACCAGAATTAAAAATACTAGACCCATTATATGTTTACGGTGAAGATGGAGACTACACAGAAGAATTAAGAGCAGTTTATGCAAATGAAGATATAGGAGAAAAATAAATGAGCGGAAAATTATATATATGTCCAACACCAATAGGTAACTTAGAGGACATGACATATAGAAGTATAAGAATATTAAATGAAGTTGATTTAATAGCAGCAGAAGATACAAGACATAGTATAAAACTTTTAAATCACTTCGATATATCTAAACCACTAACAAGCTATCATGACCATAATAAAGATTCAAAAGGTGGATACCTAATAAATAAATTACTAGATGGAGAAAATATAGCATTAGTAAGTGATGCTGGTATGCCAGGAATATCAGACCCAGGAGAAGATATAATAAGACAAGCTATAGAAAATAATATAGAGATAGAAGTTCTTCCAGGTGCGACGGCATCTATAACTGCACTAGTAAGTTCAGGACTTCAGACTGCTAAATTTGCATTTGAAGGATTTTTAGATAGAGATAAAAAGGTTAGAAGAAAGCAACTTGAAGAATTAAAAGAAGAAAGTAGAACAATAATTTTTTATGAATCACCACATAGATTAAAAGATACTTTAAAGGATATGTTAAAGATATTAGGTAATAGAAAAATATCAGTAAATAGAGAACTTACTAAAAAGTATCAAGAGATAATAAGAGAAGATTTAGAAACTGTTATAAATATATTCAATGAAAGAGAAATAAAAGGAGAATTTGTTTTAATAGTGGAAGGTTTTACAGGTGAAAAAACTGTAAAAAATAGCTATGATGACCTTAGCGAAAGAGAATATGTTGTAACACTAATTGAAAGTGGAATGGATAAAAAAGAAGCGATTAAAGCAGTATGTAAAGATAGAAAGCTAAAGAAAGATGTAGTTTACAAGCAAGTATTAGATTTATAAAAAAATTTGGAGTGATATATATGAAACTACAAGAAAGTCTATTAGATAGTTTACGTGTAGAAAAAACTTATAATCATTTTCGTGAACTAGATGAAAATCAAATACTAGAAAAAATTATACCTCAAGTGAAGGATATGAAGGTGATTGGTGAGTGCAAATATCATGTAGTAAATGCATATGATCATTCTTTATATGCTTTAGAAGAGTTTGAGAGTATAGTAAATGAAAAAAACTTTTTTTCAAGCCATTTAAAAAAAAGAGTAGAAGAATATTTAAATACTAAATTAGATAATAACCTAACTAAATTTCAGTTACTAAAGTTAGGAGTATTTTTACATGATATAGGAAAGCCTGCTAGTAAGACAGTTGATAGTGATAATAGGGTTCATTTTAGAGGTCATGAGATAATAGGTGAAGAGATAACTTTTAAACTAGGACAAGAATTAGGGTTATCTTATAAAAATATAGATATTCTATGCAAATATGTAAGACATCATATGACACTTTTAATCCTTTATAAAAATAATGATATGCCAAAAGAAAAGCTATATGAAATATTTGATGCATTAAATGATGATATTATAGGAGTTTTATTATTAGGATATGCAGATATAGTATCGACTAGAAAACTGTTAAATCCTAATGAGGATAGTGGCGTAATAAAAACATATATGAATTATGTACTTACTAATTATATTTATAGATATAGCAGATAAAATATATAACATAAAAATACTCTG
>NZ_JAFFPK010000118.1 GCF_017590215.1 Clostridium sp. CCUG 7971 | reverse complement strand
AAAACCAAGTATTCCAATATCATTAGCCGTTGTAAAAACAGACGTAACATTATAAGGAATATCATCAACATAGTTAGATGAAAAATTAGCTCTAGTAAAATCTTCACCTAAACTAAATTTATCAACTTCATGCTTACCCCAAGTTTTCCCAAAATCATTAGATGTACATATATTTAGCTTTTCATAGTCAACCCATGATAGATAAATATTAGATTTATATTTAATTAAACTAGGATATCTGCATGTAGAAGGCTTCGTTATATAAGTACAAACATCTACATCTAATTTGTCATCACTTAAGTATCCGTTTATGTATTTAACTGCATATCCGTTACCTACTTCTTCAGAAAATGTTAAGTGATAAAAATTCATACTGTCTCTAAGTGCAGATAAATAAATTTTTCTTTTACCAGAATCAGTGATTTGAATAGGATTGCACCAAGTTAAGGTATTTATATCAAATTTAGATAAGAATATTTCTTCATATCCATTTACTAGATTAAAGTAGTACACGATTGGACAGTTATTGCTCCATGATACTATAAAATTATTTAATACTAAATGATTTATAAAATCAACTTTATTTTCTACCCAAACACCATTATGATTATAATGATGAAATAATGCACAAGTATCAGTAGAATTATTGTTATAAACATAGTATAAAATGTGAATATTATTTTTTATTCTTTTTATATATGGAAACATTAAATCAAATTTTTTGAAATTGAAACTTAAAATTTCTTTTTGAATAATTTCGTTAGATCCTTTTTTTAATTCAATCATATTTAATGAATTATCTTTATATATTCCGTAGATATTATCATATTCATCTAAATCAAAGTAAGAATTAGTGAAATCTATATTACTAGAATTAGCTAAGGAATTAGAATAAATTAAATTATCATCTTTATCTAAGTAGTCAAATCTAAGATCTTTATCAGAATAGATATGGCAAATATCTTTATTTGAAAGTCTAAGAATAGTAGAGCATTTATTAATAAAACTCACATATATCCCCCCTTATAGAAACGTTTATATTATATATTATATTTTAAAAAAAATTATTTATTCTAATTTATCTAATCTTCAAGTCCAAGTAACAAATGGTAATAAAACTGCATATTATTAATTAGGCTACAAAAAGCCAAGACACTTTAATAATTCATTTAAGGGGAGGAAGTTAAGATATGCAAGATATTAAAAGAAGTAAAAGAAGAATGACGAATCAACAAGTTGAACCTATGGTTAATAATGTTGAGCCTAATGAAAAACATATAGAAGGTTGCATGGATGAAGAACTAAATAGAGGTTGTGGATGTAAACCAAAACAAAATAAATGTGAGTGTAAGCATGATCATGACTGTGATTGTAAACATGACCACGATTGTAAACATGACCATGATTGCAAGCATGATCATGACTGTGATTGCGATTGTAAACATGACCATGATTGCGACCACAATCATAAACACTGTAAACCTTGTGAATTAGAATCAGAAACATGTGTTAAAAACCCATGCGCACACCCTGGATGTGGAGGTCCTATAAGACCAGTATTATCACCAGCAAATGCTAGACCAATTGCAATAGAAACTAATAGAGTATTTGATACTATGGTATTCCAAACTTTTACAGATGCAGTAGCTCCAAATGGAGAGACACTAGTTTTTGATTTTGATGTAGTAGATGTAAATGGACCAATTCCAAGAGGTGGTCAAGTAAATGTAACAATAGATAAAGTATGTATGAACTTCTCTGCTATAGTAATAGATACAGGAAGAACTACTTTAGAAGACTTCGATATAGAACCACTAGAACCAACAACTGGTAAATCTTGTGAAACTATCTTTGAATATGCTGTATGTGGAAGAAGAAATGATACATGCTGTAATCAAGGATTAGGTCAAAATGTAGTTTATAAAGAAAGAGGATTAAGTGTATTAGTAGAGGACCTAGTATTAGAACTAAGAGGTAGATGTGGATGTACAGAAGTAGTAGCATTGGCATTCCCAGCAGTTAGATTAATGGGTGGACAAATTAAGAGATGCTGTGATGTTGAATTCTTATTCAATACATTAACAGCTCCTATAAGTGTACCAGCTGATGGAAGAGCATTTACTTTAAGACAAGACTTTAGAACTAATTTAACTGTAGACTGTATAGGTAAAGCTTTATTAAAATGCATATGTGATGAATGTTGTGAATCTCACTTCGAACTATGTATACCAAATGATATAGATTTAATAATGTGTTTAGAAGCTGTAGTTAGCACATTAACTAGTGAACAACTAGTAGTTTTAGGATCTCAAAATGCAATACAACCAAGAGTAGTAGATACTTTTGATAAAGTATGTGATTTTAGAACATGTGAAGAAAGAGAAAGAGACAGAGATAGAGATAGAGATAGAGACAGAGATAGAGATAGAGATAGAGACAGAAACAATAATTGTGGATGTAACAGATAGATAATTAAGTATAAAGCTACCAATTTTATTGGTAGCTTTATTTTATTAAAATTTATATTTTATACTATAACAATATTCAAAAATATCATCTTTAATATCTGATTCTTTTAAATCTGTAGGGCACCCACCTCTAAGCATAGAATTAGGT
This sequence comes from Clostridium sp. CCUG 7971, assembly GCF_017590215.1. GTDB lineage: Bacteria > Bacillota > Clostridia > Peptostreptococcales > Peptostreptococcaceae > Faecalimicrobium. The sequence goes on along the minus strand of NZ_JAFFPK010000118.1, from coordinate 64,880 downwards.
GTTAGCCATTTTTTACTAATATTATTAAATATAAGAGTATTATTATTAAAGCTTCTATCAGATTTATTTAATGCCTTGTATTCAAAAACAATATTAGATGAGTCATCTATATTAAGTCTATAAAAATATCCATCATTTTTACAAATATTATTTATATTATATCTAGAGAACTTTGAATTTTTCTCGTCAAAATTAAAATGGGAAACTTTATATAAGTTTTCAGATAGAGGATAATTTTCTACAGCAAAGATATTTAAGTAGTCATCAATTATATATAATCTCATTTCTTTAATATTTCTAATACTATTAAAAACTTTATTAATAACTTTTTTTCTCCAATTACCGTTATTATTAGTAAAATGAACTAACTTCCCTTGTCTATCTATACCACAGATATGAATTTTATTATTTGAATCAATATTTGCACAATAAGAGAATATATTATTAGCCAATCTATCAGTGCGTTCATTTATATTTTTTATATATAGGCAATTTTTATTGGTATATATATAAAAAGGTTTTATATCATTATTATTCATTGTAGCCTCCTAGTATTTAAATTTTTTTAAAGTTCTAATAAGAACTATAATATGTAACAAACATGTAAACATTGAAACAAGTGTCATTGTGTATATGTATGCATAAATATTAATACTTGGAACAGGAAGTAATAAGTAAAGTGCAATTAACTGAATAATCATACTGATAATAGTAATTACACTAGATGCAACTTCTTTTTTTATAGAATGAAGTATACCTGATAATGTTTGATTTAAAGACATAAATAAAGGAACTAAAAACATTGCCTTTAAATATGTACCAGCTAGCTTATTATCAAAAATTAATAAGCAAAGCTTACTTCCGAAAAAATAAAAAAAAGTAGAAGATACAACACCAACTGTTATAGTTAAAAGTAGAGCATAATTTATTTTTTTACAACATTTTTATACTTACTAAGTGCCATTTCTTGTGAAATACTTGGTATTAAATTGACAACCAAAGCAGAACCCACAGTAAAAGGAAGGTATACAAAAGGCATAACCATTCCGCTTATAATACCATACATACTTAATGATTTATGGTATGAAAGTCCTGATAACACAAGTCTAGATGGAACAATCATTGAACTAATTGAGTGAAGTAATATATTTGACATACGATTACAAGTTATTGGTATAGAAAGCCTAATTGTTTCCATAGAGGAACTATAAAAATCTTTAATATTAATAGTGTATCTATTATAAAGATTAGAATTTTTATAAAGACAAATACTTATATAAAGTATGTTTACGGCTTCACCAACTGAGATACCTAAAAGTGCAATATAGCAGTTTAAAGATTTATTATTTATATACATTATAATTAAAAAAACAAATATAATTTTACTAATTTGTTCTAAAATTTGACCAATAGCAGGTACAGCTACTTCCTTAATACCATAGTAATACCCCCTAAGTACATTAGATAGAGTTATAACAACAATAGCAGGACAAATTGCCAGTATAAATAAGCTTAAATCACTATGCTTTAATAATTTAAGGGATAGAAAATTAGCATTTAAAGCAATAAACAACGAGATTATCAAAGCAACCAAAAATGCTACATACAAAGTAGATATAAAAAGAACATTACTATTATGTTTATCATTTAAAGCCTTTTTCTTGGCAACTAAGCAACTAAGGGCAGTGGGAATACCTGTAGTGGTAAAAGCTAAACAAATCATTAAAAAGTTAAAAATTATATGATATATACCTAAGCCTGTTTCTCCAATTGATCTTGATAAAAATATTTTATATAAAAAACCAAGAGCCCTTACTATTATATTAGATACAAATAAAGTAATAGTAGATAATACGAGATTAGGTAACTTCAATAAATCACCCCCTTATGTTTAAATATATTCATAAGGGGGCGAAAAAATAATTATATCTTTATAAATTCTGGATTCATTTTGTTAAATTTGCAAACATACTCAAATCCTATATCTTTTAGATATGAGTATATGTAGTCAAATTGATATGCGATTTGAGATGTATTGTGAGAGTCTGAACCTGTAGTTATAATTTCTCCTCCTAAACCTTTATACATATTTAATATATATCTAGATGGCGTTAAATCTGGAAGATTATATCTATAACAAGATGTATTTATTTCTATACCTTTTCCATCATGTATGGCTTGTTTTAATATAGCTTCTATAATATCTGAAAATAATTTATCATCTAATAATTTATCATAGTTACCATATCTTTTAACTAAATCCAAATGACCAAGAACTGAATAATCTTTATAGTTTTTTATAATATTATAAAGCTTTGTAAAATATATCTCATAAGCTTCATATTGTGTTTTATCTTTAAAGAAGTTTCCAAAGTATAAATCGGATCTATTAATAGCATGCATAGAACAAATTATAAAGTCAAAAGGATACATATTAGCTTCTTTACTACATTTATCTATTATTTGTTCTTGAAGACCAAATTCTATACCTTGTTTTATAGAAATTTTATCAAAGTACTTATTTTGGAAAAATTTTATTTTATCAAAGTATTTATTATAATCAATCCCCCAATCATCATCAGCATCAAGGTCATAATCAACATGATCTGTAAAGCATATTTCGTTTAAGCCTAAATCTATAGATTTTTTTATCATATCTTCCATATCAGTTTTGCTGTCATTAGAGAAACTAGAGTGCATGTGATAGTCATAAAACATAAATATTTCCCCTTTTCATTAAAATTTTGGTATTATATATACATACTACATATTAGCAAATATAAATATAACCATCAAGGAATTAAGAAAAATATAAGTGGTGATAAAATGGAAAAATACAATATAGAATTGGATAAAAATACTATAAAATATCTACAAATATACAATAATATAAAGCAAATGATATTAACCAAAGAAATAAATGAGCATGAAAAATTACCACCAATAAGAAAGTTAGCTAAATATATAGGTGTGAATAATACAACTATAGTTAAAGTCTATGAATTATTAGAAAATGAGGGGTATGTATATAAATCTATTGGAAGTGGGACATTTGCATCAGTGCTTAAAGTGGAGAAAGAAGAAGACCATAAAAATAAAGATGGAGTAATACAATTTGATAGTGGAAATCCATCTACAGAAATGTTTCCAATTGAGGACTTTAAGAGTGCTATAAATATGGCATTAGCTAAAGAGGGAAGCTCTATATTTGAATATGATGAAGGATTAGGCTATGACAATCTAAGAAAAAAAATTGTTGACTACCTTAAAAAAAGAAGTATAGAAACTAGCAAAGAAAATATTCAAATAATATCTGGAGCACAGCAAGGAATTGATATTATTTGTAAAGGTCTTATTAATTACTCTGATGTAGTGTTTGTTGAAGAACCAACATATAATGGAGCAATACAAGTATTTAAAAGTAGGGGAGCAAAAATAATATCTATACCAATGCTAGATGATGGAATTGATATAGGCATACTTAAGTTAAAGCTAGAAAAAATAAAACCTAAGTTAATATACACTATGCCTAATTTTCAAAATCCTACGGGCATATCATACTCTACATATAAAAAGAAAAAACTTATAGAATTAGCAGAAGAGTATGATTTTTATATTGTTGAAGACGACTTTATAAGTGATTTTAAATTTGATTCAGATGATAATAGACCACTAAAAAGTTATGATGATAAAAATAGAGTTATATATATAAAAAGTTTCTCTAAGATATTTATGCCTGGCCTTAGAATAGGTATTGTAGAGATACCCAATGAGCTTTTAAAGAAAGTGCTATGGGCGAAGTATTCTTCAGATATATCAACGCCAGGACTTATTCAAAAATCAATGTACTATTATATGGAATGCTTTGACTGGGACAAGTACTTAGAAAGTGTAGAAACTATATATACTCAAAAATATAATTTAGCAAAAAAGTTGATTAATGAAAAATTGAGTGATAAATTAAAGATAAGTAATTCAAATGGAGGAATAAATTTCTTTTTAGAATTACCCAGAGGGTATTTATCACAAGATTTTGAAAAGTTTATGCTAGATAAGGGAGTATCGATACTTCCTGGTACATATTTTTTTGATAATATATTTGATGATAGATTTTTTAGGATAAATATAGCAAAGTCAAGTATACAAGATTTAGAAAAGGGAATATCTATAATATATGAAAATTTAGATGAATTTTTAAAAGAGTATAAAAACAATATAAATATAAAAAGTAATAAATTATTTTATTAAGAAAATAGGAAAGGAGAATACTCAGATTTAAAGAATTATTTGAGTATGATGACAAAATGTTTGATCAAAAGAAATTAGATAGAATAAATGAACTAGCGAAGAAAAATAAAACTGAGGGTTTAACTGAAATAGAGATAAAAGAAAGAGAAGAATTAAGAAAAGAATACTTAGCTAACTTTAGAGCTCATTTTAGATCAAGATTAGATCAAGTTAAAGTTGTATCACCAGAAGAATATGAAGAACATATGAGAAATAAAAAAAACTAATCATAAAATAATATAATTAGTTTTAAATATATTATAGTTTTGGAGGGGTACCATGAAACTAAAGCATGAATTTAAAAATGCATGGGAAGTTGAAAGAGAAAATAATAAATTAAATGACATAATGTCTTACGCTAATGAATATAAACTATTTTTAGATAATGGAAAAACTGAAAGAACCTCAGCTAGAGAAATAGTAAAAATAGCTAAAGAAAATGGGTACATATCAATAGACGAAGTAATACAAAGAGGTAGTATAAGTCCAGGAGATAAAATTTATGCAGCTAATAAGGATAAATCTGTTGCCTTATTTGTAATGGGTAAAAATCCATTAGAAAAAGGAATGAAAGTAATAGGCGCTCATATAGATGCTCCTAGAATAGATTTAAAGCCGAACCCACTATATCAAGAAGCTAATCTAGGATTTTTCAAAACTCATTACTATGGTGGAATAAAAAAATACCAATGGACAGCAACACCTCTTTCTATACATGGAGTAGTGATTTTAAATGATGGTAAAAAAGTAGATATTTGTATTGGAGAAGATGAAAATGATCCAGTATTTTGTATAACTGATTTATTAGTACACTTAGCAGGAGATCAGATGCAAAAGAAACTTTCTGATGGTATAACTGGAGAGTCATTAAACATATTAGTTGGACATATACCATTAGAAGGCGAAGAAAAAGATGCTATAGAACAAAATATATTAAAAATACTAAATGATAAATATGGTATGATTGAAGAAGATTTTTTAAGTGCAGAAATAGAAGTTGTTCCTTCTGGTCGTGCTCGTGATTTAGGATTTGATAAATCTATGGTACTAGCTTATGGCCATGATGATAGAGTTTGTTCTTACGCCGCTGTAAAATCAATAATTGAAACAGAAATGCCAGAATACTGTGCAGTTGCATTATGTGTTGATAAAGAAGAAGTTGGCTCTCAAGGAAATACAGGTATGCAATCTAGGTTCTTTGAAAATACAGTTGCAGAACTTATTGCTTTAGAAGGCAATTACTGTGACTTAAAGGTAAGAAGAGCTATGGCAAATGCTAAGGTATTATCTGCAGATGTTTCAGCTGGATATGACCCTAATTATGCAGATGCTTATGAAAAAAGAAATTCAGCTTATATGGGTAAAGGGGTAGTATTAAGTAAATACACTGGATCTAGAGGAAAAGGTGGATGTAATGATGCTAATGCTGAATTTATGGCAGAAGTAAGAAGAACTTTTAATAATGCTAATGTAGTATGGCAAACTGCTGAACTTGGTAAAGTAGATCAAGGTGGTGGTGGAACTATCGCATATATACTAGCAAACTATGGAGCAGAAGTTATAGATTGTGGAGTGGGAGTGTTAAATATGCATGCTCCTTATGAGATAGTTTCAAAAGTTGACATATATGAAATGTATAAAGGATATAAAGCATTTTTTAATATGAATATATAATATAAATAAGCCTTGAGAGAGATCTTAAGGCTTATTTATATTATAATAATTACATAAACTATATAAAAATTTATTTTCTAGTGGGTTAAAAGTTTTTTTCTTAGAATATATAAAATAAAACTTTCGTATAAATTCTATATCTTTAATTCTATAAAAGTTTAGCTTTTTAGAATTTATAAAATCTATGGCAGAAATATAAGATACAAAAGATACCCCAATACCAACTCTAACCATCTCTTTAATAGATTCATTAGATTCTATATGAGCTGCTATATTTAATTTATCTATGGCAAAATTATTACTTTTTAGAGTATTTAAAATTAAGCTAAGAGTACCGGAACCCTCTTTTCTCATAATAAATTTAAGATTATAAAGTTCATCTAAATTAATATAACCATTTTCATTTTCAATATATAAATCATTTGGAGTAATTAAAATAAGTTCATCATCAATTAAATCGAGGTATTCTATTTGAGAATTATTGATTTTTGAACCAACAAGTCCAAAATTTATTTTTTCATTTAAAATTTCAGATATTGCATATTGAGAATCATAATGACTAACAGTAAACTTTACGTCAGGATATGTACTAGAAAAGTTACTTAGAAAATCAGGTAATACATAAGTTTCTGGAATAGAACTACAAGCAATATCAATAATTCCTTCTATTTTACCTGAATACTCTTTTATATCATAAATTGCTTTTTTACAATTATTTAATATTTCAATAGCATGTTCATAAAGAAGTTCTCCGGATTTAGTTAAAGTAATATTTTTATTGCTTCTATTTACTAAAATAGTGTCTAATTCTCTTTCGAGATTTTGAATGTGAGCACTTACTGTTGGTTGAGTTAAAAATAATTCACGAGCGGCCTTTGAGAAACTTTGATGCTTAGCTACAGCAATAAAAACTTCGAGTTGTTTAAAATCCATAAAAAATCCTCCTTTTTCTAATTATTATATTATAACATAGAATAGGTTATATAGAGTTTTGATTATTTATATACAATCTGTTATAATATTGGAATAATTTGGGATTAATTTACAAAAACATAAAAATTTATTTATTAATGAAGGTTAATAAGTCATTCTGTTACAAAAATATTACAGATTACCCTTAAGTATTATTAAAGCTTATCAAATAGTATATAATTTATCTAAGGCAGCTAATATAAACTCTGTGATATAGAAAATATTTCAAATGTTATATAAAGAAATATTGAAATTCACGAAAGGAGGATTAATCAATGAACTTAAAAAAGACTATATATAGTATTATTTTAATAGGTATGTTTGTTACGGGATGTAGTAAAAATAATATAAAAGAACCAAGTAAAATTGCAGATGAAGAAACCCATCAAAAAACTATGACAAAAGTCCAAAACAATGCAAATGAGATAATTGGTAAGGACTACGATTATGTACTTAAGAATATGGGGGTACCATATTGTACCACATACTATATAGATGCTGAACTTATGGAGAGTGCAAATACTATAGATGAACTTAATAAAATTGTAACGGCTAATAATATGAGGTTAATATATCCGAAGTATACATCAGATAATGAACTAGATGGAAGTGCATTATATATAGAAATTAATAATTATAAAGTTATAGGTGTGCAAACTTATGAGTTTTCAGATTATGATATTGAAACGGAAGCCGTTAGGAGTAATGTAGATATAATTGTAGACCAATACAACGAAAAAATAACATTGCCAATAGAAAAATTCAAAAATATAGATTTTAAAAACTATATTCATAAAGATAAAAAAGAACTATATAGTTTATTAGATGAAGACTCATCAAATTTTGAAGCATATGATAAAGAAAGAAAAGAAAAAATAAAAGGGTACTTTTTAAAAGAAAATGACGGTAGCTTTAAAAATGTATTAACAATATATGAAAAAGATAATTTAATTGAATCTATTGATATAGTTAGTGCAGATAAGACAATGAACGTAGTGAAAAGTCATTTATATAATAATAAATAGATAAAAAGTTATAACAGATGTTATAGCTTTTTTTATTTGTTGAATATTATTTTCAATTATATGTTATAGATTATAAAAAATGGGTATATTTATTTATGTAGTCGCAAATGATAATTTTTATCGATGAAAAATATTTAAGTATTGACAATGATAATTGTTATTGTTAAACTTATAAAAAGTGAAAATTATTATCAATTAAAAATAAAATACATAGTAAAAGGAATTTTGTGGGAGGAATAATGAAAAAGAGGTACTTAATTATAGGACTAATAGTTTTATCTTATATTTCCTTGTTTATAGGAGCTCAGGATATAACTTTAATGGATATATTTACTAAAGATCAATATAAACTAATGGTATTTCTTATAAGTAGAGTACCAAGACTAATAAGTATATTAGTTGCAGGCCTAGGTATGAGTATAGCGGGGCTTATAATGCAACAGGTAAGTAAAAATAAATTTGTATCTCCTACAACAGGAGCTACAATAGATGCAGCTCAGTTAGGTATAGTAATTTGTATGTTAGCAATACCAGGGGCATCTATATTTACTAAAACAATGGTATCATTTATTTTTTCACTTATAGGAACGTTTATGTTTATGAAAATAATAGGAAAATTACAATTTAAAAATATAATATTTGTACCATTAGTAGGTATAATGTTTGGTAATATAATAGGAGCTATGACAGATTTTATAGCTTATAAGTACGATATGAGCCAAAATGTAACTGCATGGATGCAAGGTGATTTTTCTATGATACTTAAAGGAAATTATGAAATATTATACATAACAATACCTCTTGTTATATTAGCTTATATTTATGCAAATCGATTCACAGTTGCTGGAATGGGTGAAGATTTTGCAACAAATCTAGGTCTAAATTACAAAAAGGTAGTTAATTTAGGATTAATAATAGTATCTTTAGTAACAGTATCTGTTGTTGTTACAGCAGGTAGTATCCCTTATATAGGACTTATAGTTCCAAATATTGTATCATTATATATGGGTGATAATATAAGAGAAAGTATATGGCATACAGGTTTATTTGGAGCAATATTTGTACTTGTATGTGATATATTTGGAAGAATAATTATATATCCATATGAGATATCTATAGGACTTACAGTTGGAGTTATAGGAAGTATAACATTCCTTTATATGATATTAAGGAGGAATGCAAATGAAGCTTAGTATTAACAAAAGAATATATATGATGGGATTAATAGTTTTAGTATTTGCAATACTATTTTTAAGTTATGGAATAGATATGAACCATTTAGACTATGCCTTATCTAAACGAATTCCAAAAATTGTAGCAATAGTTTTAGGTGGAGGATGTATAGCATTTACTACTGTAGTCTTTCAAACAATTACTAACAATCAAATACTAACACCTAGTGTGCTAGGGTTAGATTCATTGTATGTATTAGTTCAAACTGTAATAGCATTTTTATTTGGTTCAACAAGTACATTTATAATAAATAAAAATTATAACTTTATAATAAATGTATTGATTATGATTGCAGCTTCTGTGTTATTGTACAAAGTGTTATTTGAAAAAGGAAAAAATAATATATTTTTCTTATTACTAGTAGGTATGATATTTGGAACATTATTTAAAAGTGGATCATCATTATTCAAATTATGATAGACCCAAACGAATTTTTAGCTGTACAAAGTAAGATGATGGCTAGTTTAAATAACATGAATACAGATATTCTTATAATTGCATCGATAATGATTATTGCTATTATGCCTTTTATATATGATGATATAAAATATTTAGATGTATTGTCTCTAGGAAGAGAACAAGCGATAAACTTAGGTGTAGATTATGATAGATTAGTAAAGAAAATGATTATAGTAATATCTGTTTTAGTATCAATATCAACAGCACTTATTGGTCCTATGACATTTTTAGGCTTAATAGTTGCTAATATTGCAAGAGAAAGTATGAAAACATATAAACATACTTACTTAATATTAGGAGCAACACTAGTTAGTATGATTACATTAATTGGTGGTCAATTCTTTGTACAACATATATTTAAATTTAATACAACATTAAGTGTAATTATAAACTTTATAGGTGGAATTTACTTTATACAACTATTATTAAAGGAGAGTAAATAGATGATAGAAATAAAAAATATATTTAAAAAATATAAAAATAAAAATGTCGTAGATGATGTTTCCTTTAATATAGAAAAAGGAAAAATAACATCTTTTATAGGACCAAATGGAGCAGGTAAAAGTACAGTTTTATCAATAGTAACTAGACTTATATCTGGAGATGGTGGAGACGTTTTAATAGAAGGTAAGAATTTAGACGGTTATGAAAGTAAAGAACTAGCAAAAAAATAGCTATACTTAAGCAATCTAATAATATAACTTTAAAGCTTACAATAAAAGAATTAGTTGGATTTGGTAGATTCCCATATAGTGAAGGTAATATAACTAAAGAAGATGAAAAATATATTGATGAAGCTATAGAGTATATGAAACTAACTGATATACAAGACAAATATTTAGATGAACTAAGCGGTGGTCAAAGACAAAGGGCTTATATAGCAATGGTAATAGCCCAAGATACAGAATACATATTACTTGATGAACCATTAAATAATTTAGATATGAACCATTCTGTTCAAATGATGAAGGTTCTTAGAAATCTTTGTGATGAATTAGGTAAAACTATAGTTCTAGTAATGCATGATATAAACTTTGCTTCATGTTACTCAGATAATATAGTAGCACTTAAAAATGGAAAGATTGAAAAAGTAGGAACTATAGAAGATATAGTTCAAAGAGAAGTTTTAGAGGATATTTATGAAATGGACTTTGATATAAAAAGTATAAACGGAAATAGAATATGCGTTTATTTCTAAAAATACAGAGATTGCAAAACAGCAATCTCTTATAAAAAAGACATAATTGAGAATGATTTTAAATATTAATAAAGAGGAGAGATTGATATGAATAAAAAAGCAGCAATTATAGCTGGAGTAGCAATAATAGGATTAGTAGGAGCATTTGCATTAGGTGGGAATAAAAAAAAGGGACAAGAAACAGCAGTAGAGGCAAATGCGAGTATGAAAATAGTTCATAATTTAGGAGAAACGGATGTTGTAAAAAATCCTAAAAAAGTTGTAGTGTTTGATTATTCGGCGTTAGACACAATGGATGCTTTAGGGATTGAAAATGTAGTAGGTCTTCCAAAAGCAACTTTACCAAAGTCTTTAGAAAAATATAAAGATAAAAAATATGCAGACTTAGGTGCATTAAAAGAGCCAGATTTAGAAGGTATAAAATCACAAAACCCAGATTTAATAATAATAGGTGGAAGACAAGCAGATTTTTATGATAAATTATCTGAAATAGCTCCAACAATAAGTATAAGTAAAGATAACAAAGATTACTTAGGGTCAGTTAAGAAAAATATAAATACAGTAGCTCAAATATTTGGTGTAGAAGAAAAAGCTAAAGAAGAATTTGCTAAAGCTGAAAAGAAAATAGCAGAATTAAATAAAAAAGTTAAAGAAAAAGATATAAATGCTTTAACAGTAATGGTAAATGAAAGTAAGTTAAGTGTATTTGGTGAAGAATCAAGATTTGGTATATTATATCAATCATTTGGATTTAAGAATAAAGATCAAAATATAGATGATTCAGCTCATGGTCAAAATGTTACTTTTGAATATTTAGCTAAACAAAATCCTCAAGTTATGTTTGTTTTAGATAGAGGTGTAGCAATAGGCAAATCTGAATCAGCTAAGTCAACATTAAATAATGATATGGTAAAATCTATGGATGCATTTAAAAATAATAAAATAGTATACTTAGATGGAGCAACTTGGTACTTAAATGATGGAGGACTTAACTCTTTAAATACAATGATAGACGATGCTATGCAGGCAGTTAGTAAATAATAATATTGGGTATAAATAAAAAGTACGGTTTTACCGTACTTTTTATATTGTTTTATTTATAAAGTATTATTTGTATGAATATATTTTAAATTAGGTATGATATAATATTTATTTAAGCTAAATTAAATAGTGTGAATTTTTATTATATTAAGACAGGAGGGATTTATATGCTAAAGGAATTTGTGAAATATTACAAACCATACAAAAAACTATTTATATTAGATTTATTAGCAGCATTTTTATTTGCGACATGTAACTTAGTTTATCCCATGATAACTAGAAATATAATGGACGAAGTTATACCAAACAAAAATATACAAATGTTAGCAGTATTTGCAATAGTACTTATAGGGATATTTATATTAAAAGCTGGGCTAAATTATTTTATGCAGTATTGGGGGCATGTTGTAGGTGTTAGAATGCAAGCTGATATGAGAAGTTATGTATTCACACATTTACAAAAACTACCTAATACTTATTTTGATAATAATAAGACTGGTGTTACTATGTCTAGAATAATAAATGATTTAATGGAAGTATCAGAATTAGCACATCATGGTCCAGAAGATTTATTTATTTCTATTATAATGCTAGGAGGATCTTTTGCTATTTTATTAGGAGTAAACGTAGAGCTTACTCTTATGATATTTGCAGTACTACCTTTTGTAGTGTGGTTTGCAATAGCGCAAAGAAAGAAAATGAATAATGCATTTATGAAAACTAGAGTAAAAACAGGAGATGTAAATGCAACTTTAGAAAATAGTATAGCAGGGATGAAGGTTACTAAATCTTTTTGTACTGAAAAAGAAGAGTTAGAAAAATTTTCTGAAAGTAATAATATATTTAGATATGCAAGAGAAAGTGCATACAAAGTTATGGCTGAATATTTCTCAGGCATGAACTTATTTATGGATATATTAGAACTTATAGCCCTTGTTGCAGGAGGTTATTTTACTTATCTTGGAAGAATAACATTAGGAGATTTTGCAGCGTATATACTATATGTAAAAATGTTTATAGAACCAATAAAGAAACTTATAAACTTTACAGAACAATATCAAAGTGGTATGACAGGATTTGAAAGATTTAATGAAATAATAAATCATGAAACTGAAAAAGAAGTGAAAAATCCAGTTGAATTAAAAGGTGTAAAAGGTGATATAGAAATAGAAAATGTATCTTTTACATATGAAGATGAAACTCAAGTTTTAAATGGATTAAGTTTATCAATAGAAGCAGGAAAAACTGTAGCATTAGTTGGACCATCTGGAGGAGGAAAGACTACTTTATGTAGTTTAATACCAAGATTTTATGAATTTGAACAAGGTGATATAAAAATAGATGGTAAGAGTATAAGAGATGTAAGCTTAAAATCTTTAAGAAAAAATATAGGTGTAGTTCAGCAAGATGTATTTTTATTTACAGGAACTATAAAAGAAAATATTCTTTGTGGTAATCCAAATGCTAGTGATGAAGAGATTATAGATGCAGCTAAAAAAGCAAGAATACATGATTTTATAGAAACACTTCCAGATGGATATGAAACTTATATTGGAGAAAGAGGAGTTAAATTATCAGGTGGACAAAAGCAAAGAATATCTATATCTAGAATATTCTTAAAAAATCCTCCGATAATAATTTTAGACGAGGCAACTTCAGCGTTAGATAATGTTACAGAAAGAGAGATACAAGAATCTTTAGAAGAATTAAGTAAAGATAGAACTAACTTAGTTGTTGCACATAGATTATCTACTATAAAAAATGCTGATGAAATAATCGTTTTAACTGATAAAGGAATAGAAGAAAGAGGAACTCATGAAGAGTTAATAAATAAAGACGGAGTTTATAGTAAACTTCATAGAAAGTAGATTGAATATTAAATGTCTCATTTGGATAAATTAAAAGTGCATAACTAAGAGTTTCATAGGAGGCATTTTAAATGGACAATAATAAAAATAGACTTAAAGACAGACCAAAATCTAAGGCAGAACTGAGAAAAATGTACTCTGAGCATGGATCAGAGTTAGGCATAGAAGATGGTCAAAAAATTGGAGCAAAAGATTCTGGAAGTAATAAAACTAAAACGGAAAAACTATATCATAAAGTAAAAAAGAAAGATTAATAATTAAAAGAAGAGATTTAATAAATCTCTTCTTTTTTATTTATTTTTATAGTAACTTATAATATAAAATAAGTAAGTGTATTTTAAAGTGAGGTACTTAACATGATAAATGAAATTTTAATTGGAGGTGCAATTTTAACAAGTGCATACTCTTTATATAGATACCAAGTAGACAGTATAGAAAAAACTGAATATATAATAGAAAATGCTAAAATACCTAAGGAGTTCGATAATTTTAATATAGTTCAAATTAGTGATTTGCATAATAAAAGTTTTGGAAAAAATAATAAAAAACTACTGAAGATTATAGATGAATTAAATCCTGACATTATAGTAATAACAGGGGATTTAGTAGATGGAGAAAATAAAAAATTTAATATAGCATTAAATTTAATAGATGACTTAACTAAAAAGTATAAAGTTTATCATATAATTGGTAATCATGAACAAAAATCATTAATAAAAAGATATAAAGATTTGTATAATAATTACTTTAAAGAACTATATAGTAAAAATATAATTAATTTAGAAAATGAAGTAGTTAAAATAGAAAAGAATAATAGTCATATAAATATATATGGATTAATTGTACCTTTAGATTATTATATATATTTTTTCAATAATTATAAAAATAAAAACTTAAAATTAGATAAAAAAATTATAGAAGATATTTTAGGTAAAATAGATAAAAATGAATATAATGTTTTACTTGCACACACACCATTTTTCTTTGAAGAATATGCTTCTTGGGGTGCAGATTTAGTATTAGCAGGTCATGTACATGGAGGGATTATAAGAATTCCATATGTTGGTGGATTACTATCTCCAAACAGAGAATTTTTTCCTAAATATGATTTTGGAACATATAATAAAGAAGAATCTACAATGTTACTTAGTAAAGGATTAGGAGGTTCTAGAATTTTAATGAGAATAAATTGTAGACCAGAAATAGTTAAAATAACTTTAAAACACAAATAAGATATGGGGGAAATAGACATGATTATATTTGCACATAGAGGATACAGCTTTAAATATCCTGAAAATACAATGCTAGCTTTTGAAAAATCTTTAGAAAAAGATGCAAAAGCAATTGAACTAGATATTCATAAAACTAAAGATGATAAAATAGTTGTAATACATGATGAGGATATAGAAAGAACATTAGAAGGGAAAGGTCTTATTAAAGATTATACTCTAGAAGAATTAAGAAAATTTAAATGTAAGACTATAAAATTTAGAGATAATGATTTATGTAAAATTCCTACATTAGAAGAAGTAATAAATTTAATAAAAGATAAAGATATATTTTTAAATATAGAAGCAAAAACAGATGTAATTGACTATAAATTAGAACAGGATACTTTAGATATAATTAATAAATATGGTATGAAAGATAAAGTGTTAATATCTAGTTTTAATCATGAAAGCATAAAAAGATTTAAAGAACTTAAAAATGATATTAAATATGCAAACTTGTATGGAGATAAAGGTACAAATAGTAAAGATCTAACTAAAAAAATCAAAGAATTAGAACTTTATAGTATTAATATAGATGTTGAATTAGCTACAAAAGAGCTAGTTCAACATGCACATGATAATAATATAAAAGTATTTGTTTATACTGTAAACTCTTTAGAATTAGCTGAAAAGCTAATTGAATATGGAGTTGATGGTATATTTACAGATTGTATTGAATTGATGAAAAGTATATAAATTATATAAAAAAGCTATAAGTACTATCATATATATTGGTAATTACTATTTGAATTTACAACATAAGACATAAAATATATAATTTAGCTGAATGTAATATATATAGGAGGTATCAATATGGTTAAAGATATGGTAATGGCAGTAAGTGTAAGTAAGATTCAAAAAGATGCAGAAGAGTTATATAGAAAAGGTGATTATTTCTGCTCAGAAGCTATAGTGGCATCTATAAGAAGTAACTTTGAATTAGATATGCCAGAAGAAATGATAGCAATGGCATCAGGGTTTCCAATTGGAATAGGAAGATCTAAATGTGTATGTGGAGCTGTTTCAGGAGCTATAATGTGCATAGGATATTTCTTTGGAAGAAAAACAGGGGCAGATCCTAAGGTAAATAGAACTTTAGAATTAGCAAATGAAGTACAAGAAAGTTTCAGAAAAAATCATAGAGTACTGTGTTGTAGTGTACATACTAAAGGTATGGATATGGGTTCAGGAGAGCATAAAGAACAATGCATAGCATTTACAGGTGAAATGGCTAGAAAAACTGCTGAGGTTATAGTTAGAGAATTATGCATAGCCAATTTAGACGACTAATTAGGTGAACTATATGATAAATATATTAAAAAAAGTTCCTATACCTATGGCTGGATTGATGTTAGCCTTAGCGGCGACAGGTAATCTAGTCTTATCATATGGAGAAATCTATAGAAATATTTTTGGGATTTTATCTACCATATTATTAGTATTAATGTTAATAAAAATATTTATTGATTTTAAAGGTATTTTAGAAAAACTAAAAAATCCAGCTATAGCAAGTGTAGCCCCGACTTTTAGTATGGGAATTATGATACTTTCAACATATATAAATAAACTAGCTCCACGCTTAGCAGTATCAATATGGAGTATAGGATTGATTTTACATATTATATTGATATTATATTTTACTTATAAATTTATAATGAAGTTTAATATTAAGAAAGTACTCCCGAGTTATTTTGTAGTTTACGTAGGAATAGCAACGGGAAGTATAACTGCTCCTACTTATAATTTAAATAAACTAGGAGAGTATTTATTTTGGTTTGGATTAGTGAGTTATATAATTTTACTACCAATAGTGCTTTATAGATTATTTAAAGTAAAAGATATTCCTGAACCAGCTCTTCCAACAATAGCAATACTTACAGCACCTGCAAATCTTTGTCTAGCGGGATATATATCAAGCTTTAAAGAGAAAGATATTTTAATGATAGGATTTTTAGGAACACTATCAATTTTAATATTTATTGGAGTAGTGATATATTTACCAAAGATATTAAAAGTAAAGTTTTATCCAAGCTATTCAGCGCTTACTTTTCCACTTGTTATAACTGCAATAGCAACTAAGCAAACTAATATGTATTTTATAAAGCAAGGGGTAATAATACCTATATTAAAATATTTAACTTATTTTCAGATGATAATAGCTATAGGAATTGTAGCTTATGTATATTATAAGTATGTAGTATTTTTATTTTCAAGTACTAATGAAGCTAAAGCATAAATTAAATATAAAAAAGGCTTAAGTAGTTTAAAAAACTTAAGTCTTTTTCTATTGAGAAAATATAAATAATTTATTTTATTAGTAAATTTTAGAAACAAAATACAGATTTTCTATAAAATAAAAGAGCTTCAACTAAAATGTTAAAGCCCTATAAATTCTTAATTGGTGCCGGATATGGGACTTGAACCCATACGGTATTTCTACCAACGGATTTTGAGTCCGTGTAAAAGTCATAACCGACTATATCTAAGTAAATTCAATTGTTTCAACGTTTTGATATTTGAAAATACCAACGGATTGTTATAATTTTTAACCTAGTTGTATTATAGCACAAAAATAATTTAGTATGTACATAAATACAGAGCAAATAAAAGAAAGAGTAGAAAAAATCAAAAGTTAATACAAAATCTTACAAAATCCTACAATTAATATATGATACTATGTTGTATAAGCAAATTAGGGGGTATTAGGAAATGAAAAAGGTTTTAATAGGAGCAATGGTTTTATTATCAATATCATTAGTTGGATGTAGTACTGTTAAAACCAAGACTATTGAAAATAATGAAGAGCTAACAGACCTTGAAAGATATATTGAAGATAATAATATATCAATAGAAGATGAGGAAGATTCTTACTTAGCTAAGCTAGAATACGAAGCTAGGTTATACGAGGAAGCAGAGAATGTAGAAAAAGAATACACTGACTATCAAGAGGAAATACTTAATGAAGATATTGAAAATGGAGAATATGAAGCTTGGCTAAATGGTAAAAAATATACAAATCAAGATAAGGAAGTGTATATAGCACCATATTCAGGAAAAAGATATCATTATAATTCTAATTGTGAAGGTTTACAATCAGCTAATGAAATAAGTAAAATTATGTACAATGAAGCCACATCTAAAGGTTATACACCTTGTAGATATGAAAATTAGTTAGTACTTACAGTTAATAAAAGGGGGATAATAGCTTGCAAAAATTAAAAAAGGGTTTTATATCTATTTTATTAATAATTTTATTTATTAGTGTAACTGCGTGTTCTGACTCAAGAGATAAAATATCTTTTGAATCAGAGATATTTTCGGAAGACAGTCCTAAAATAGGTGATTTAGAAAAGTCTGTAGAAGACTATTGGTCAAAATCATATAATTGCTCATCAGCTAAAGATTATATATCTATTGAGCATAGAAATAAATTTAATTCAAAATATCAAGAAGATACAAGGGTATTTTATGATATAGGTTTTATAAATGGTAAAAATAGGTGTAGCTCTGTTTCTATAGATTTAATGAAATTTGAAGCTTATAAAGATAAGTATATGAAAGAAGTTGTAGATATGGCGAAACTATTTATAGACCATAATATAGATTTTAATGAGCAAGAAGAATCATTAGAATTAGTGGTTGAAGATTTAGGAAAGAGAAGTGTTATATATAGATTATATTTAAAGTCAGATAAAGTAATTAATGACAAAGAATATGGTGGAAATTTGAATGGGGGTAATAATCCTTATGAAGAAATCAGGATTATTAAGACAAACAAATCTTTAGAAATGAAAGTTGGGTCAATAAAAGAATTTAATAAGTCGAGCGATTTAAGAGATAAAACAATTATAAAGCTAAATCCTGACTTAATTAATAATGAGGTTGTTATAAATGAAATTTTAAATATTGAAGATATAAACGATATAAATACTAGGTATTTGGGGAGTAACCCAAAATAGCCTGATTAGGTCTCCTTTTATCTTATAAATGATATAACTCACTTAATATAGAATACATAATGCTATTATAATAGTTGTAATACGACTGTATACGAGGAGAAGGTAGCGGATAAAGTAGAGTTTAATCAAATGGAAAAACTAGAGCAGTTGCAATACATCAATGACAAACTCAAAGAGGGATATAGTTTAACTAAGATATCTAAGGAGTTTGGAGTAGGTAGAAGCGTCATCGCTGATAGATTTAAAAAGATTAATTATGCCTATGCAAATATAGCAATGAGTATATATATAACGACAGTGCAACAGACGTTGAGAGGGTTGTAATAGATATCAAGGTAAAAGATGATATAGCTATCAATGATATAGATAAAAAGCTTAATAACGGTAGTAATACAGACGTTACTTTAATAAATGATAAGGTGGTTCAAAGTAATTTGATTAACTTATCTAAGGAGTATCAAACATTAATTGAGATGATAGAGCGTTATAAAAAGAACTCAACTATATTAAGTAGTCAGATTGTGATAGACCTTGAAACAACAGACAATGCATTAACTACTTTAAGGGTTAATACAGACGTGTTACGACAGTTTAATGAGTTCGTTGAGGAAAATAAGCAGTATAAAAGGTTGATTTAGTCTCGATGGCTTTACGAGAATACTTGGAAAATCATAAGTAAAAGATGGGGAGGATTAGCGAATGGTAAAAAAGATAAGTATTATACTTTTACTTACATTAGGTTTAGTAGGGTGTAGTAAAACGAAAGAATATGAATGGACAATTAATGTTCCTTTCGCTGAAGGAATAGCTGTCGCTAAAATAGATGATAGTTATAAAGTAATAGACAAAGCAGGTAATGTAGTAATAGATGGTAAAGATGATACTACATTTAAAGGATATGGAGATGGTTTAGTAGCTTTTGAAAAAGGTGGAAAATATGGATTTATGGATTTTGAAGGAAATGTAATAATAAAGCCTATATATGATAATGCAAAGGCTTTTAGTGAAGGACTAGCAGGAGTACAAATAAAGGATAAATGGGGATTTATAGATAAAGAAGGTAATACTATTGTAGAGCCTATATATGAATGGGTTGGTCTATTTATTGATGGAGTAGCTGAAGTAGAATTAAATAAGCAGTGTGGGTATATAAACAAAGAAGGAAAAATTATAGTGAATACTGTTTACACTAAGACAAGAGCAATTAGAGAAGGGTTAAGGTGTGTACTATTAAATGGGAAATGGTTATTTATAGATAAAGAAGGTAAGGTTGTAATAGAGTCACAATTTGATAATGTTGGAGATTTTAGTGAAGGATTAGCAGATGTTACAAATGATGACTTTATATATGGATTTATAAATAAAGAAGGTAAGGTTGTAATAGAGCCGCAATTTGATAATGTTGCATCTTGTGGATTCAAAGAAGGTCTAGTATCTGTAGAAATAGAGAAAAAATGGGGAGCTATAGATAAAGCTGGTAAGATTGTCATACAACCTCAATTTGATGATTTAGACCAGTTTAGTGAAGGTATGGCAAAAGTTAAAGTAGATGATAAATATGGTTTTATTAATAAAGAAGGAAAGGTTATAATAGAACCGAAATTTGATGAGGCATCAGCATTTGAGAATGGAGTAGCAAAAGTTAAAGTAGATGATAAGTATGGTTTTATCAATAAAGACGGAAAGATAGTAATAGAACCTCAATTTGATAAAATATCAGCTTATGGATTTGAAAATGAAGTAGCTATCGTAACAATAGGAGAGAAAAAGGGACTGATAGATAAGACAGGCAAGATAGTAGTAGCTCCTAAATTTGATGATATATATTAATATATATTTATAATTAAATTAAATTTTAAATAGACTTTTATAGTCTATTTTTTATATGGCTAATATATTTAACTGATTATGCTCCTTATATAATATAAATAATGATATATTTATTTCTATTTGTAGAGCTTCAGGGGAGTCAGCGAGGAGTAATAGGGCATCTAGCAATCCTACAGGATGTAAACATACAGAAAAAATTAATTAATATGCTTAATAATTATGAGCAGTATGAGGAGATGTTAAATTGGTATAAGTCACAGAGGAGTCAGATGGGTGACACTACTCCTGTAGTAGAGGTTGTAACAGGCTTAGAGATTAATTACCCTAAAACGACTAATATGAAAACAAGTATTAGATTAGATGCTAAGATATGGAGCAGATTTAAGGATGTTGCAGATACTAAGTTTAGACATATAGATAATCCAAGTTTATTATCACAAGCTTTATACAACTTTTTAGAGGAATATGATAAATAGCTACTAGGAGCTTTAAAGTTTATGCAGATATATACAAAGAGTACAAGGTGCAGGATGTATTAAGTCATGCACTTAAGGAAATTGTTATTAATTATAAATAATTAGGGGGAGAATATGAAAAAAATATTAATTGGAGGAATGGTTATTTTATCGTTAGGAGTAGTTGGTTGTGCTTCAAATGGATATCAAGCAGATGAGAGAAACATGGATAAAGGTGTAGAAGTATTTGAAAGGGAAAACTTAGATTATGAATCGATAAATGACTACTTCTATTCAATGCATGGTGTATTTTCCGATATGGAGAACTCAGAACCTAATGAAGTTATATTTGAGTCTCACTATGCAAAAGATAATAAACAAAATGATGATATGTTATATGGTATATTAAATGAAAATATACGAGTACTCGATAAGTTTCCAAGCATGACTTGTGATGAAATGGTTAAGGAGTTTTATATGGATGATGCTCCAAAAGAGGATATGTTAGAATTTCAAAAGAAAGTAACTCCAATCATAAAGGATATGAGCTCCATATTAAAAGAAATCGTATCAAATCCAGAATTTGATGGAACTATAAGTAAAGAACAATCTGACAGAATAGGTGAATTAATGTTTGATGAGTATAAAGTGTATTACGATAACTATTTTTCAAAATCATACAATGAGTAATAATTACAATAGGCTAGATGTATTTCTAGTTTTTTTAGCGGGTTAGTTGGAAAGAATATAATTAATATAATGTGTAACAGTTGTAAGTAAGGAACTAAGAGAATGTTTTATGTATAACATAGTTGGCAATGCTTCTATTGAGAGGTGGTAGTTTGTTAGTAGAAGTATTTGGAGCATTAACAAAAGCAATTATAACATTAACATTAATATTTGTAGCAAGTATAGTAATAGCATTTATATTAGCATTAGCTTTTTGATGAATTTATTTTATTTAGTTTAAATTTTAGTCAAAAAAAATAAAAAAGCTATACAGTAGAAGTTACATACTGTATAGCCTTTTTACTACTTATCACTACTTTACAACCAGCAGAGTAAGCTTTAAAATAAGGTTAAAGTTAAAAAATTATTTGATGAATAGTTGTTGTAACAGTGTACCTAAGAATAATAAAGAGATTGCAGTCTCTTTTGTTAATTCGATTGTTATTTTCAATGATTTCACCACCTTCCAAGGACATTAATTGGGAGCAAAGACATTAGTTGGGAGCTAATGTCTTTTTTAGTCCTTACAATTATATTACCAAATATATACTTATTACTTCAAGTATACTGAAAACCTTGCAAAAACTATGTGGATAATCTGAACTTAAGTAATTGCAAGGCTTTTAAAAATAATAAATATTTTTATTATTTTATTATACAAAATCACCTAAAAGGGTGTAAGTATTGCAAATACAATAACTGAAAGGTTTTAAGTACTTGATTTATACCTTGTCATGATGGTGCACCTGTGATTATATATTTTATCAACAGTTCACAAAAGTATACCTTTAAAGATAGATAGTGATAAAATAAGGAATGTTTAATTATAGCCATTTACATTCTATATATTATGTTCAGAAATGTTGTTAAAAATATTCGAATATATTCGTTTATGAAGTTGACCTTTGCGAATGGATTATATATAATTAAATTATAATAACAAGTAAAGGTGGTAGGGGTAATATGAATAAGGTTTTTAATTACATAAGAGTGTCTAGCAAGGAGCAGAATGAAGCTAGACAGATAGAAGCTATGGAGAAGTGGAACAAAGATAATAATATAACTAATGCTATTGAGTTAATAGACAAAGCTTCGGGAATTAATACAGATAGAGCACAATTGCAACTTATGTTGAAAGTAGTTGGTGAAGGTGACTTAGTAGTTATCAAGTCAATAGATAGACTATCGAGAAACTACAAAGAAGTCATGGAACTATGGAATACAATAACAAACAAAGGTGCAGATATAGTTGTTGTAGATATGCCACTATTGGATACAAGACAACACAAAGACCTACTAGGTGACTTTATAAGCAACTTAATATTGCAAGTGTTAAGTTATGTAGCACAACAAGAGACAGAGTTTAGAAAGCAACGTCAAGCTGAAGGGATAGCAATAGCTAAGGCACAAGGTAAGCATCTAGGTAGACCACAAGCAGAGTATCCAAGTAACTGGGATGAAGAGTACCAAGAATGGAAGTCAGGAGAGCAAACAGCAAAGGTTACTATGGAGAACCTAGGACTTAAGAGAACTACATTCTATAAGTTAGTCAAGCAATATGAGCAAGAACAACAAGGCTAGGAGATAGTATTCAATAGATAACGAAGATAGAGGACTAGATGTATAGTCTTTTTATTGTGCCAGTGTGTGCATTATAGTGGCTGTCCATCGCTAGGAGAGCCACTGAGAGTATTTGATGGAACATTAAGAGAACTATGGGAGCAGAGCAATGAGTGACGAAGAGGAGCAAGATAGTTGAATAAATGAGATAATTATAGAATGGTTAAAATCTCAATTTTAATAAGAGTGACTAACATGTCATAGAGTACTTTTAGACCCACTCAGTGAGCCTGCAAGAGCTTATAGAAAGTGAGTTGACTAATTATACCTCGAGAAGCGTAGAATTGAAAATAGAGGGTCAAGTTAAGAGGTCTCATAGTGTTAAAGTAGATGAGGATATATTAGCTGTGAGTGATTTAATACAGTTTATATTTAGAGGAACTATTAGAAATGATGAAGATACTATATTAAATGTCTATATACCTTCTTTGAGAATGAGAGAATTACTTCATAGATTTTTAAAGTATGAAATATAGCTAAAAAAGAATAAATCCAAAAAAGGACTAATTCTTTTTTTAAACCCAGTGATTGCAACGGGTTCAGACCCTAACCCTTATAAAAGAAAATACTAAATAGAGAAAATTGAAAACCATGAGCGAAGCGAGTGTAAGCGGAATTAGACACGGTTCACCGTCTAATTACAAGACAAAAGATTTTAAATAAGAAGGGGTGAGAGAAGCTTCTAGAAGTCTTGTACAGCTAATATATTTCATGAAAAATTTTTCTCGGTACGGTAACCTATTAAAATTAGACGAGAAAATGTAATGGGAAGCTAGAATTATAAGGGGTTCAGGGGAAAGTGTCATGAATGGTTTGTGAGTGACTTAAAATGCCTTCAAATGCAACATTTAAAGAGGGTTTAATACGTATGTAATAATAAGTTACGTTAGCTGATGCGGTAAGCTAAAATAGGTTATGAAATAAGCATCTACACCCTTGTTTATAAGAGAGTTATCTGTAAAAGTTCGGTAGTCATTTTAAGTCACTTAATGAGTCTTTAAACCATTAAATTTAGCAGTGTTTAACGGAGAGACTTCGGTAGCTATTATGAGTTGCACATAGAACTATATATAACAAAGAAGCAGGAGGGGGTGGTTTCATCGAGTGAGGGTGTATATATTTTTTAGTTGAGAGTTAGTTATTACTAGTTCGTGAAAAGGTTACAAAACTGTAACTAAATTATTTTTTTCTTAATTTTATGCAGGAAATTCTAGGAGAATTTAAAGAATATAATATAGCTGAAAGTGTTGATATAACTGGGTTTGGATTGACGAATATAAAATTGTGTGGTATAATATAAGTATAATGAAAATTAAAAAAAGAGAGGGTGAATATATGAAAAAAAATTCCGAAGGGGTATCTGAGAGGGGAAATTTATCAGATAGGTTAAAAGAGTGTACTTACTGTAAAGAGTCCTACGTGGCAAGCGTAAAAAATGAAGTTAACTCTCATTTTACTGCTTATAAGAATCAAAGGGGTTGGTACTATTATTCTTATTGCAAATCTTGTAAGAGTGAGTACGACAGATTAAAGAGAAAAGGTGTACATACAGAAGAGATAAAGAAGGGTCTAAGAGAAAAAAGAGCATTAGAAAGAGCGAACAGAAGGTGGAGTATATACAAGATAACCATAAATACAGACTTTATGCTAGATAGAATTAGAGAGATATATACTATATGGCACAATGATATTTACTATGTAGGGCTAACTAAACAAGAGGCTAAACAGAGATGGTATGAACATCTATATGACTTGAGAACTAATACACATTCTAATAAGTTAATGCAAGATAAGTACAATAAGATTAGGGACTTGTACTCTGAGTTAAGTGATAAAGATTTCAAAGTATTATTTGAAACAAACGTAATAAAGTTTGAAGTTATAACGACGTTAGACAATGATATGATTAAATTAGAAGCTCAGTTATATGAAAAAATTGAGATTAAAGCATTAGAGAATCAACTAAAGCGAGATGTAAAAGAAGATTACTTACAAGCTGTAAGAGATAAGAAGAGCATTCAGAAGTTAATATATACACAAAATGATGTAATACTTAACTTAGAGCATTGTAAAAGTAGTGAAGAATACTTAAATGAAATAGAGAAAAAAATAACTCAAAGTGAAACGAACACTAGAGTTATTAGTTAAAAAACATTTATATTTGAGCAACACTATACATTAGACGGCAATCTAAGGGAATGGCAATCCCTAAATATAGATATGCTATTTTACATTAATGTTATATATAATAAGCAAGGAGTGTAGCCTTACTTTATATGAGACAATTATATAACTTTTTATAAGTGAAGTCAATAAATTTAGAGAGTTATAGATAAAAAATGTGTGATTTCAATGTGTGTGTTGCTCCTATGACAAAATAATAAGGAGAACACAAAATAATGGCAACAATAGAAATAAGTAAAACAGATGTAAGTCAGCTTATAGGGATAAGCGAAAATCAACTTTATAAGAACTTTAAAAGGTGTAAAGATAGATTAAAAGAATACAACATCTTATACGAAGGTAGAGGGAAAAATAGGAAGTTTTATCAAGTTGAAAGTGACATACCACAATCAAAAGAAAAGCTAGCATATGATATATTTAAAGAAGTAGTATACAATGTATGGAAATTTGATAGGCAAGTAGATATAGATAAGCTACTATATTATATGGGACTTATATTATCTAAACAAAAAAGTAAATCGGATTATAGTGTGCTATCCACCAAAGAGATTGCAAGACAAATGAAAGTAAGCGAAAGTACTATATGCAAGTACAAAAAAAGACTAGTAGATAACAAGATATTTAAGCCAAAAGATTTTAGTAAAATGGTGACATATATAAGTACAGAAGATAGGACATTTAATACATATACAAGTAGACTATTACCTCATAGAGATAACACAGAAGATAGTTTTAGATATAGAGTCAAAATAGTGAGTGGAGAACCGATTTATCAAGTAGGAGATGAAAAGATTCTCGTTAACAATGAGCTTATGGAGTCATATAATAATTTAGCTTTTAGAATAGCAAATACAGCAAATATGAAAAATCAATCTGATTACAATAGAGTTAAATCGATGTTTGAAAATGGAGAGAAAGCATTAAATGTTAATATGGAGCATAAGTATTTAGCATTTGATTACTTCAAAAGGGAGCTAGGAATAACTAAACTTTGGAGTGTATACAAAACTGAGTATGAACCTGCTTTTATGAAGGATGATATAATGTTAGACATAATCACAAATGCATTTAATTATAAGTTTAATGATATTAAAAAGATAACTCGAAATTTAGAGAAATACAATATTATCTATTTAGACGATAGTTTTAAAGAAGTATTAGATTTAGACATGAAAAATATAAGTTAATGGAGATTTCCCCTAGGTGTATCATTTATATTAATATATATATAACCATTACACTTGGGGGAAAGTAGTTTTAAATACATAAGTAATTACTTAAATAGCTTATCTAAATGTGATACTTCTTTATGTTTCCTAATTAAGTCATTACTTGTAAGTTGGACATACCTTCTAGTCATTTCTAAAGTGCTGTGACCAAGTATTCTTTGTAAAATAAATACGTCACCGCCACTCTTAAGGAAAGATACTGCAAAAGTATGGCGTAATACATGAGGTGTACACCTTTGATTTATATGAGCTTCTTGTCCATACTTTCTAAAGTTATGAATCACTTGGTTAGTATCTAGCTTATTGCAATACGCACTAGGGAAGAGGTATTCTGTATTAGAGTCACACACTATAGAGCGTATCTCTTTTAGTAGCTTTATGCTCTTTGAGGACAAAGGTACTTGTCTAAATGTTCTTGACTTAGCAATCTCACTTCTGATGTTGATAACCTTACTTTTTAAGTCTATATCAGAGACTTTAAGGCTAACTAATTCACCTACACGAATGCCACAATCCAACATAACCACCATGATAGTTAGGTCTCTCAAACCGACATAAGTACTAGTATCAGGTTGCTTAAGTAGCTTTCTCACAGAGATATTATCCAAAGGTAGTATTGTATCGACTGGCTCTTTGACTAACTTTATTCTACTTGAGAAATCCTCAGATAAATAGTTTTCTTTATATAACCACTTAAGATAAGCTCTCAGAGTTCTAAGTCTAATGTTTATAGTACAAGGTTTATATTGTTTTTCTTGTGTCATATAGTAAATATAGCTTCTAAAAGCGTCTATCTCAACACTACGGATTGAGTAAGTCCGTTGTTGTTCCTCCATATAACCCTTGAAATAATTCATATGGTTTATATAATCTTTAATGCTTCTAGGTGCTAGTCCCTCCAACGTTTTTAGTTCAATAAAGTTATTGAATACTTCAAAGAAGTTATCGAATGTGAAGTCGGACACTAGAGAGTCGGACAAATTGTACAACGGATTAGTTTTAGTAGGTTTGTTTAACTTTATCATTGGCTTAGCCATTAGAAATACTCACTTTCTTATTTTAGGAGTATTAAAAATTATACCAACGGACATGAAGTTTTCTGACAATAGAAAGACTCCAACACAAACGGTTGAAGTCTTTGGTATTACTTATTGGTGCCGGATATGGGACTTGAACCCATACGGTATTTCTACCAACGGATTTTGAGTCCGTCGCGTCTGCCATTCCACCAATCCGGCAATTAAATAATTCTACATAAATTATAACAACTAAATAAATCGTTTGCAACATAATAATTCTTAATATACTCTCAATAATATGGTAATATTAAATAATAACATATTTATATAAGAAAATAATAAGAAAAACTATGGGAGTGATAAACTTGGACAAGAGATTAATTATAATAGATGGAAACTCAATAATAAATAGAGCATTTTATGCTCTACCAGAAATGAACAATAAAGAAGGATTAAAAACAAATGCTATATATGGATTTACAACTATGTTATTCAAAATAATAGATACATATAAGCCAACACATATAAGTGTAGCATTTGATAGGAAAGCACCAACCTTTAGGCATTTAGAATTTGATGAGTATAAAGCTGGTAGAAAGAAAATGCCAGATGAATTAAGAGTACAATTTGAACCATTAAAAGAGTTATTAGATAAATTTAATATAAACAGATTAGAAATAGATGGTTATGAGGCAGATGACATAATAGGAACTGTTTCTAAGTTGGCAGAAGATAATGGTTATAAAGTATACATAGTAACAGGAGATAAAGATGCTATACAGCTTGCATCAGATAAAACAACTACATTAATAACTAAAAAAGGTGTAGGAGAAGTAGAAGAGTACGATTTTGAATCTGTAATGAAGACATATGAAATGACACCGACTCAATTTATAGACCTAAAAGGACTTATGGGAGATAAATCTGATAATATACCAGGGGTTCCAGGTATAGGCGAAAAGACAGGTATAAAGCTTATAAAAGAATTTTCTAGTATAGAAGGAATAATTGAAAATATAGAAAGTCTTAAAGGAAGTGTTAAAAAGAAAGTAGAAGAAAATAAAGACTTAGCTATAATGAGTAAAAGACTTGCTACAATTATAA
The DNA here is from genome assembly GCF_017590215.1 of Clostridium sp. CCUG 7971. Lineage (GTDB taxonomy): Bacteria > Bacillota > Clostridia > Peptostreptococcales > Peptostreptococcaceae > Faecalimicrobium. The sequence goes on along the minus strand of NZ_JAFFPK010000118.1, from coordinate 35,723 downwards.
GAGATGTTCCAGTAGAATTTAAATTAGAAGATTTAGAGTATGGAGAATTTGATAAAGATGCTGTTATAGAAGTATTTAGAAATCTTGGATTTACAAGTTTAATATCTAGATTAGTTGATTTAGATGGAGGACAACAAAAAGAAGAAGATGAAGCCCCACTTAATATAGAGAAGTTAGAAAATATAGATAAATTTATAAATGAAATTAATGAAAATAAGAAAGTTATATTAAAAACTGTTAAAAGAGAAGGCAACATATTAGAAAAAAATATAATGTATGTTTTTATGAGTATTGATGGAAAAACCATATATTATATAAATGAAGATGAAATAAATAAATTCAAAGATGTATTTTCAAGTAACGAAATTAATAAATTTGGATATAATCTAAAAGATGATTATATAGCTTTAAGATCATATGGAATCAAGCTAGAAAACATGAACTTTGATATAACAATAGCAGAATATCTTATAGATTCAACATCATCAACATCATATGAATGTAGCGCTATAGCTATGAAGTATTTAACAAGAAAAGTTAAATCAAGTGAAGAGTTATTAGGAAAAGGTGTAAAAGCTAAGAAGTATCAAGATTTAGAATTTAATGAACTAAGTGGCTATATAGGCCAAGTAATAAACACAGTAGCTAAAACTATGCCTGTAATGGAAAAAAGTTTAAATGAAATGGATATGGATGGACTATTTTATCATGTAGAAATGCCTTTAGTAGAAGTATTAGGATATATGGAGTATGAAGGTGTAAAGATAGATAAAGAAAAGTTAAATGAACTAGGAACTGAGTTTAAAGAGATAATAAAGAGACTAGAAGAAGAAATATATGAAATTGCTGGAGAAAAGTTTAATATAAATTCTCCAAAGCAGTTAGGTGTAGTACTATTTGAAAAATTAGAATTACCAGTAATCAAAAAAACTAAAACAGGATATTCAACTAATGCAGAAGTATTAGATAAGTTAAGAGATAAAAGTCCTATAATTGATAAAATTACTGAGTATAGACAAATAGTAAAATTAAATTCAACTTATGTAGAAGGTCTTTTAGCTATAATAAACCCTGTTAGTGGTAGAATACACTCATCATTTAATCAAACTATAACTACAACAGGGAGAATTTCTTCTACAGAACCAAATCTTCAAAATATACCTGTAAAGCTTGAAATGGGAAGAAATATAAGAAAAGTATTTATTTCTGACAATGGATGTGATTTAGTTGATGCCGATTATTCTCAAGTAGAGCTTAGAGTACTAGCGCATATGAGTCAAGATGAAACTATGATAGATGCATTTAAACATAATGAAGATATACATACTAAAACAGCAACACAAGTATTTAACATAGAGGCTAAAGATGTTACTAGTGAATTAAGAAGTGCAGCTAAAGCAGTAAACTTTGGTATAGTTTATGGGAAAAGTGATTTTGGATTATCTGAAGAACTTCATATACCACTTAAGCAAGCTAAGGAATATATTCAAGGTTACTTCAATAAGTATTCTAAGATAAAAGAGTTTATGGATAATATTATAGAAAAAGCTTCAGAAGATGGATATGTAACAACTATATTAAATAGGAGAAGATATATACCAGAAATAAAATCTAGTAACTTTATGGTAAGAAATGCTGGAAAAAGGGCAGCCATGAATGCTCCTATTCAGGGAAGTGCAGCGGATATAATAAAAATAGCAATGGTAAACGTATATAAAAAATTAGAAGAGAAAAACTTAAAATCTAAACTTATATTACAAGTACACGATGAGCTTATAGTTGAAACTGTAGAAGATGAAGTTGATATAGTAAAAACAATCGTAAAAGAAGAAATGGAAAATGCGGTAAGTATGGACGTTAACTTAGATGTGGACTTAAATGTAGGTAAATCTTGGTATGAAACAAAGTAGGTGATATTATGTTGGTATTAGGGATTACAGGAAATATTGGCTGTGGTAAAAGCAGCCTTTCCAATATACTAATGGAAAATGAAATAGATGTAGTTGATGCAGACATTATAGCAAGACACATATTTGAAGATAGAGAGCTTTTACATAAAGTATTTGAGGCTTTTGGAGACGATATAATAAATAATGACCAATCTTTAAATAGAAAAGCATTAGGAAATATAGTTTTTAATAATGATGAAAAATTAATCTTACTAAATAGTTTGACTCATCCTAAAATAAAAGAAAAGATAATAGATAAAATAAATGAAGCTAAAACCAATAATAAAGATATAATAGTGATAGATGCAGCTTTATTAATAGAAGGTGGATACCTAGATATAGTGGACAAACTAGTAGTAGTTACATGTAATGAAGAAATTCAGATACAAAGAATACAAGAAAGAGATAATTGTACTAAAGAAGAAGCTGTAAGTAGAATAAAGTCTCAAATGAATCAAGAAGAAAAAATTAAGTACGGAGATTTTATAATAGATAATTCGGGGAGTATTATAGAGTTTAGAGAAAAAGTACATAATTTTATAAAATACATGAAGGAGAAATGGTGTGATTAAGAAAAGGATATTAATAATACTATCTATTTTCATAATCTTATTTGGAGCCTTACTTGTTGAGAAAGACACAATAAATAAGTTAATATACCCGAAGAAGTATTCTGAGTATGTAGAAGAATATGCTAAAGAATTTAGCTTAGATGAAAATTTAGTTTATAGTGTTATAAAAGCAGAAAGTAAATTTAAGCAAGATGCAGTATCTCACAAGGGTGCAAAGGGTTTAATGCAAATAAGTGATATAACAAGGGATTGGGCGAAGGAAGAATTAGAATTAGGAGAAATAGATATTTTTGATCCAGCAGTAAATATAAGAGTAGGATGTTGGTATATAAATAAATTGTATAAAGAGTTCGGTAAATTAGATTTAGTTATAGCCGCATACAATGGTGGGTCAGGTAATGTTAAAAAATGGTTACGAAATAATGAATATAGCAAAGATGGGCAAAAACTTCATAGTATACCATTTAAAGAAACTTCAAATTATGTTGAAAAAGTAAGTAAAAACTATGAAAAGTACAATAAGATATATAGCAAGGAAGGTAAAAACTAATGAAGAAGAAAAAAATTCTAGCTATAATTTTAGCATCAGCACTTACATTTGTTGGGTGCAGTGATAATAAAGAGAATGAGGCTAATTCAGACACTGAAAAAAGTGGTATAAATTCAGAGTACATAAACCTTACAATGGTAAAGCCTAAAACCATAAATCCTATAATAAATAAAGATAAATCAGTAGGATATATAATGAATTTGATTTATGACGGACTATTTACGATTGATGAAAACTATAATGTAGTACCTCAATTAGTAGAAGAGTATGGAATATCTCAAGATGGTATGAGTATAGATATTAAATTAAAAAATGCAAAATGGCACAATGGAAATAATGTAACATCACAAGATGTTAAATACAGTATAGAGTTAATTCAAAAAAGCTCAGAAAGTCCATATAAGATTTTAACTGATAATATTGCATCTGTATCTACAATAAATAATAAGGAATTAACTATTAAGTTTAAAAATAAATATGCATTCTCAGTAGATACATTAATTTTCCAATAGTATCTAAGGATGAATTAAGCGATGGTAAGGCTGATGAAGAAAAGAATAATTTAATAGGAAATGGACCTTATAAAATAGAAAAGTATGGAGTTAGAGATGGTATGATCTTAAGTATAAATAAAGATTACTATAGTAAGTTACCTTCTAATTCTAAAGATATAAAAATAGGAATAGTTCCAGATGCAGAAGCTCAAGTTTCTATGGTTATGGCATTGGATAGTGATATAACTAGTGTTTCATTAAGTGATTTAAGTAAATTCTATGAAAAAGAATTTAATATAACTAAATATGAAGGCAGAGATTATGAGTCTGTAATATTTAATTATGACAATAAATTCTTAAAAGATGTTAATTTTAGAAAAGCAATTTCACATGCTATAAATAAAGAAAAAATACTAGAAGAAGGATATATGGGAAATGGAAAATTAGTTAATTTTCCATTAAATTCTAAATCTAAGTATTATAATAATGATATTAAACAATTAGAATATGACAAAGAAAAAGCTAAAAGCTATCTTGAAAAAGTAAATCCTTCAGCAGAGGATAAACAGTTAAGTAAAGATGAAAATAATAAGGATAAAAACTCATCAAAAGAAAATAAAAATAATGAAATTAAAGGCAAAGATAGTGATAAAGACAAAAAAGAAAATAATAAAGTTGAAATTAAAAAGATGATTTCTAAATTGAATCTAAAAATAGTAGTTAATAAAAATAATAGTGAAAGAGTTAAATCTGCATATTTAATAAGTGAAAATTTAAAAGCTATAGGAATAAAATCGACAGTAGTTGAACTAGTAGATAAAGAACTAGATGAAGCTATTAGTTCAAAAAAATATGATTTAGCATTAGTAGGATGGGAATTATCAAGTGTTCCAGATGCTAGAAATGTAATAGAGAATATAGGATATAGTGATGAAAAATTAACTGGTTATATAACATCTTTAATAAATGCAACATCACAATCTCAAATAAGTGATGTATATAAATCTTTACAAGCGTATGTAAATGATAATGCATTATTTATGAGTTTAGTTATTAGACATGATTATATAGTTACAAATAGACGTTTAGAAGGAAAAATTTCACCTAATGACTTTGATGTATATGAAGGCATAACAAATTTAAATATAGAAGTTAAAAAATAATAAAAAGTAGGACTTTAATAGTCCTACTTTTTTATTTTATAGGTTTAAGATAGCATATATTTAAAAATAAGATAAATAATAAAAAATATATTAAAAAATAAATTAACTTATGATATAATACCCTTATAGGGTATATAAGGAGGTATAGTTATGAAAAAGAAATTATTAATAGACGGTATGAGTTGTGGACATTGTGTAAATCATTTAAAAACAGCACTTACAGAAGATATAGAAGGTGTTAAAGTAATAGAGGTTAGCTTAGAAGATAAATGTGCTATAGTCGATATGAATGAGAATATATCTGAAAATACATTAAAAGAAGTAATAGAAGAAGTAGGATATGAGTTAAAAGGAATAGAATAATTAACAAAAAAGAACTAGCGATTGCTAGTTCTTTTTTTATTAAAAAAAGACTCCTATTGGGGGAAATAAATAGAAGTCTAAATGGGGGAGATTGAGTATGTTTGATTTTACATTAATAGTATGTCCACACTCAATGAATATATACACTAAAATATATAAAATTAATATAATTTAGTTGTATAACACTATATTATGAAAATTGGCCAAGAATGGAACTCACATTTTTAAAAAAGTTTGAATATAATATAAATAACTAAGGGGGGAGTATCATGGATGAAAGAGGATATAAAGATAATTTAAGAAAATTAATACTTGATATGGCCCAAAAAGAACTTGATAGCTATGTATCTCAAAAAGGAGTTCAAAAATACTTTGATGGAAACGTTGACAAGATAATAAATGAAAATATTAAAAAGTTTAATCAAGGTATAGGGGCAAATAGAGTATATTCAAAAGTATTGAAAAATGGTGCAAATCAAGAAAACATTTCTTCAGTAGCAAGATATATAAAAGCAGAAGAATTATTTAAATCAAAAAATGAATTAGTTAAATTTGCTAAGCATTTAGGTATAAATGTAAACATGAAAAGCTCATATAATCAGATACTACGAAAAGTATCAAATCACATATATTCAAATAGAAATTCATATAGCAAAAGATATGTTTCATATAAAAGAGGAGAGGAAGAATATATTTTAGAACCAGAAAAGATAAAAACTGATTTAATAGAAAGTTATAAATCTAAAACTAGAAATGACATGAGATCTATAGCTAAGCTATTAAATATTAATGTTGAAGAAGATGATGGTGCAGAAGATATAAGGAAAAAAGTAATAAATTATATTATGAAAGAGAAGCTTTCTAAAAGTAAATAAAATAAGACTTTAAGACGCCAATTTGGCGTCTTTAATTTTTGTTTTGGCATATAATATAAAAGAGATCATATGAGGAGATGATGACGTATACGTTTAAAAAATGGATTTATATTAATGGTAGTAGTATCTTTAATCATCATAGCTTATAACATAGAAAAAAGTTTTTTTCACACTAAAAAAGAACTTAAAGTAGTTACTTATAATATACATAGCGGTTTGAATAAGGATATGTTCCCGACGCTCTTTGACATAATTGATTTTTTAAGAATTTCTAATGCAGATATAATATGTCTTCAAGAAGTTAACGAATCTGCAAAGGCTGGGTTTCAAGTTAGTAGCTTTAAAGATGAGCTAAAAATGTATTCCCATTTTGGAGCTAATGTAGTTGACTTTGGTTTAAATTATGGACTTGTTACATACTCCAAATATCCTATAAAAAGTGAGGATCATATATATCTAAGCAGTGGTAGAGAGCAAAGAGGAATTTTACACACGGTTGTAAATATAGATAGACGAAAGTTAAATATTATAAATGTTCATCTAGGATTAAGCAAAGAGGAGAGAGAAATACAAGTTAAGGAGCTAGTAGAATTTATAAAAAAATAGGAGATGAGCCTTATATTGTTGTTGGGGATTTCAATGATGGCAGTATGAATATCGATGATAGTATTTTAAAAGATGTTGCAAAAGAATTAGATAAAGCTAATGTATTAACCTTTGCAACTGGGTTAGATAGAATAGATTATATATTTGTATCACCTGATATTGAGGTATTAGACTATGAAGTATTAATAAAAAATATGTCAGACCACTATCCAATAATTGCAAAAATAAGGATCTAAGTATAAAATAATATAAAGCAATATTAGTAATTATTTATATTTTTAGGAGGATTTAAAAATGAAATTTAGTTTTTGTCATAATAATTTTAATGTTAGAGATTTAGATAAAAGTTTAGAGTTTTATAAGAAGACTTTAAATTTAAAGGAAGTTAAGCGTAAAGAAGCAGAAGATGGAAGTTTTATATTAGTATATTTAGGAGATGGAGTAACTTCACATACACTAGAGCTAACTTGGCTTAGAGATTGGGATAGAGAATATAATTTAGGAGATAATGAATTCCATTTAGCTTTAGAAGTAGATGATTTTGAAGGGGCTCATAAATTACATAAAGAGTTAGGTTGTATATGCTATGAAAATACAGCAATGGGAATTTACTTTATAGCAGATCCAGACAATTATTGGATAGAAATATTACCTAAAAAGTATTAAAAGATAGTATTTATATAAACCTTACTTAATGTTGTCACATACCTTTACAATATTATACAAAATGAGTTATTATTAAATTATACCAATAAAAATGGATAATAATGTAATAAAAATATAAAGTATAATATAAAGGGGGACCTTGAGTATGGTTAAAAAGTTAGTTGCAACTTTAGGGATAAGCGCTATGGCCATTTCTATAAATGCTATAGAAGCAAGCGCGATGGAAGCAGGAACTATAACTACAAGTGTATTAAATATAAGAAGTGGACCGAGTACAAATAATTCGATAATTGATAAAGCTTATAAAGATCAAAATATAGAAATATTAGAATCGAGCAATGGATGGCATAAAGTTAAGTTACCTAATGGTAAAATAGGTTGGGCAAGTGGACAGTATATATCTAAAGGAACTAATAGTAGCTCTACTAATACATCACTTCAAGGAAAAAAAGGAAAAATCTCTGCAAGTCCAAGACTAAATATAAGAAGTGGAACAGGGGTTAATTATTCAATAGTAGGAAAAGCTAATAATGGAGAGATAGTAGAACTATTAGAAAAATCTAGTAATGGGTGGTTTAAAGTAAAAATGTCAAATGGAGTAATTGGATGGGGAAGCAGTAGTTATATAGTAGAAACTAATCAATCATCTAATGATTCGAATACAAATACGCAAGAACCATCAACTTCTACACCTATTCGAGGTAAAAGAGGTAAAATAAAGGCTAATCCAAGACTAAATATAAGAAGTGGAGCAGGTACTACTTATTCAGTAATAGGAAATGCTAATAATGGAGATATAGTTGATTTACTAGAGAAATCCAGTAATGGATGGTATAAAATAAAATTACAAAATGGAATAGTAGGATGGGGAAGTGGTGACTATATAGTAGAAACTACAGAATCATCAAATGATAATTCAAGTAATAATAGCAATAACAACAATAATAATAACAACAATAATAACAATAATAACAACGATAATACACAACAACCTCCATCTTCTATAGACAAAAGTGCTGTTGTAAATCTTGCATATGGATTGATGGGTAAACAATATAAATGGGGAGCTGAAGGACCGGATAGTTTTGACTGTTCAGGATTTACTCAATATGTTTATAAGCAAGCAGGAGGAAAAAATATACCAAGGGTATCTAGAGATCAAGCTAGATACGGAACAGCTGTTTCTAGAGAAAATTACGCTCCGGGAGACTTAGTAACTTTTGATACTGATGGTAATGGTGAAGTTAACCATGTAGGTATATATGTTGGAAATAATGAATTTATACATTGCAGTGGAACTCCAAATAAACCAGAGAAAGTAAAAATTGATAATCTAGGGTCATCATACTGGTCAAAGGTACTTAAAGGTGTAAGAAGATTTTAATTAAATAAACTGTGAAACTACATTAGAATATTATATTTTAATGTAGTTTTTTTTATATTTATTCATAAATTCTAATTCTTAAAAATATATATTATTAAGAATATTTTAGGGGGGGGACAAACTAATGAATAAGAGAAGAACAATATACAGAGGATTTAATAAAAGACGTAAGACAAGAGTTATTAAAATAGCGGCTATTGGTATGAGTATATGTTTGATAGGGGGATATGCATATATAAAAGCTAAAGATATGAAAGTATTTACAAAATTAAGTAGTAAAGTATCATTACTAACTGATAAAATACCATCTTTTAGTTTAGATAATTTTAAATTTGAAAAGCCTAAAGTTACTAGTTCTGGTGATATATCTAAAGAATTAGAAGCTATTCAAAAGGAAAAAAGTAAAGAAGTAGAAAATAAAAATGAAAAAGTTGAAAAACAAAGTCAATCAGAAGTAAGCGAAGATATTAAATTAGCAATTATAGAAGGATGGAATTTACATACAGTTCAAGTTGCTTCAGTAGAAAATGATAATGATATTCCTAAAATAGAAAAGCAATTAACTGATAATAAAATACCGTTTTCAGTAGTAGAAATAGATGGGTTAAAAAAAGTACAAACATATGCATTTTTTGATCAAGAAAGTACACGAAGTCATATGGATGAAGTTAAAAAAGTATTCCCAGATGCATTTTTATCTCAAATGAAAGTTCCTTTGTTATCATTAGAATATACTAATAAATATTCATATGTAGAAGACATATCAAAACAATTAAATAATTTAATTTCTAATTTTAAAGAAGAGTCTAAATTCTGGGCATCAAATAAAGAAAAAGTGGATTTATCAGAGTATAACAATATATTAACAAGTAGAAGGAAAATAATAGAAGATATTAAGAAGGAAACTGATAAAATAGACTATTCAAATATGGATGTATTTAAACAAAATTTAGTTAAATATTTAAATGATATGGATGAAAAAATTACGATGGCATCAAAGGCTGCTAATGAACAAAACTATTATGTAAGTGAAAGTTTATACTTATCATCTATGCAAGGATATTTCTCATTTATAAACTCTATAAATAAGGCTTAGAAAAGGTTGTTTTTTAACAGCCTTTTTTCTTTAAATAATTAAATGAAATAATTGAAAGATGGATAAAATTTTAACAATAGTTAAGTTTTACCAATATGTATAGTATACTTATATAAATAGAATAAATTTATTTTATCTATAATAAGGGGGCAAAAAATGAAATTATTAACTTTTAAAGGAGGAACACATCCTCCAGAAAAAAAGGATTATTCAAGTCAAAAACCACTTCAAAAGGCAGACAATCCTAAAATCGTATATATACCACTACAACAACATATAGGTGCTCCTGCTAAAGCTATTGTAAATGTAGGAGATCAAGTAAAGATGGGGCAAAAGATAGGTGAACAGCAAGGATTTGTTTCTTGTAATGTACATTCTTCAGTATCTGGAAAAGTTATAGGAATAAAAGAGCATGAACTTCCTGGAGGCCATGGTGTATGTATAGCTATAGAAAACGATTTCAAGGAAGAGTTACATGAGAGTATAAAACCTAAAGGAGAACTAGAAAACCTAACAAAAGAAGATATAGTAAATATTGTAAAAGAGGCAGGAATTGTTGGTATGGGGGGAGCAACATTCCCTACTCATGTAAAAATATCACCACCACCAGATAAAAAAATTGATGCAGTAATACTAAATGGGGCAGAATGCGAACCATACTTAACGGCAGATCACAGACTTATGTTAGAAAATCCAGAAGATGTTTTATTTGGGCTTAAAGTACTAATGAAAGCCTTAGATGTTAAAAAAGGATATGTGGCAGTAGAAAATAATAAGCCAGATGCATTAGAAATATTGCAAAAATCCGCTCAAAAATATGAAGATATTGATATTATAGGACTTCAAGTAAAGTACCCACAGGGAGCAGAAAAACAACTTATTTATGCTTGTACAGGAAGAGAAGTACCATCAGGTGGCTTACCTATGGATGCAGGTGCAGTGGTTAATAATGTTGCAACAGCTGCTCAAATTGCAAGGACAATACAAACTGGGTTGCCATTAATAGATAGAATTACAACAATAACAGGAAGTTGTATAAAAGAACCTAAAAATCTTGTAGTCAAAGTTGGTACTTTAGTATCAGAGATAATAGAACAATGCGCAGGATTAAAAGAAGGTAAAAAAGTAGGCAAATTTATAATGGGTGGGCCTATGATGGGGATAGCTCAGTATACAATGAACATTCCTGTAAATAAAGGATCGTCAGGAATATTATGTTTAGATGAAGAAGAGTCAAAAACTCCAAAACAACAAAATTGTTTAAGATGTGGAAGATGTGTGGATGTATGTCCAGCATTTTTACAACCACTTTACATAAGTGCACATTCACTAAAAAATGATTTTGAAAAAGCTGGCGAGTGCAGAGCTCTAGATTGTATAGAGTGTGGATCATGTTCATTTGTATGCCCAGCAAGAAGGCAATTACTTCAATCAATAAGAAATGCTAAAAGAGAAATAATAGCAAGTAAAAGGAAATAATGGAGATTAGGGGGACAGTTTATGGATAATAAGTTTATAGTATCATCTTCTCCTCACGTGAGAAGTAGTGAAGATACCTCGTATATAATGAAACAAGTTATAATAGCGCTTACACCAGCTGCATTAGCAGGTTTATACTTTTTCAGATTAAATGCATTAAGTGTCATGTTTTTCTGTATACTTGGCGCAGTGGGATCAGAATATTTATATCAAAAAATAAGTAAGCAAGAAAGTACAATAGGAGATTACTCAGCAGTAGTTACAGGTTTATTACTAGCTTTTAATGTTCCTGCATCACTTCCATGGTGGATGTGTTTAATGGGGTCTGCTTTTGCAATAATAGTAGTTAAAATGGTATTTGGAGGAATAGGTCATAACTTTATGAATCCAGCCTTAGCAGCTAGAATTTTCTTATTAGCATCTTTTCCAGTTGCAATGACTGCATGGACTAAAACAGGTGTTAACTGGATAGGTTCTACAGATTTAGATGCAATAACTACAGCTACACCTCTTAGTTTTTTAAAAGAAGGTCCAGCAGGTTTATCTGCTCTTTATGATAGTGGAACAAACTTGACGGATATGATTATAGGTAATATAGGAGGATGTATTGGAGAGACATCAGCAATACTTATAATAATAGGTGGAGCTTATTTGATTTATAAAGGCATAATAAATTATGTAATACCTCTATTTTACATATTAACAGTACTAATATTATCCTTTGTATTAGGTGGATTTAGTATTGAATTTGCAATGTATCAATTATTTGCAGGAGGTTTTATGATAGGAGCATTTTTTATGCTAACGGACTATACTACTTCTCCTATGACAATAAAAGGGCAGATAATTTATGCAGTTCTAGCTGGTCTTATAACAACTGTAATAAGATTATATGGAGGATACCCCGAAGGAGTATCATACTCAATAGTAATAGTTAATGTAATTACTCCTCTTATAGATAAATATGTTAAAAATAGAGTCTTTGGGGAGGTATCTAAATAATGAAAAATATAGTTAAGTTAGGAATTACTTTATTTATTATTTGTGCAGTAGCAGCATTAGCTCTTGGAATAACTAATGATGTTACAGCCCCAATTATAGAGGATAGAAATATACAAGCTAACAATGAATCAAGAAAAATAGTATTAGAAAGTGCAAAAGAATTTAAATTAATAGATAATCTAAAAAGTGAATTAGTAGAAGAAGTATACGAAGGAAGTAATGGATCTGATATAGTAGGATATACAATGAAAACTAAGCCTAAGGGATATGGCGGGGAAATGGAAGTTATAGTTGGTATATCTATAGATGGGAAGATAACAGGTGTTAATATAGGAACTAACTCTGAAACTCCTGGACTTGGATCTAAAGCATCAGAACCAGAATTTAAAAATCAATATAATGATAAATCAACAGATAATCAAATAAATGTAGTAAAAGGAAAAGCTTCAGGCGAATCAGATATAGTTGCAATATCTGGAGCAACTATATCATCTAAAGCTGTAACGTCTGGAGTTAATGCTGCAATAGACTTATTTAATGAAGAACTAAGTAATAAGGAGGGAAAATAAGCTATGAAGTTAGGAAAAGTATTTAAAAATGGATTGATAAATGAAAATCCAGTACTCGTTCAAGTTATAGGAATGTGTCCTACTCTAGCTGTAACAACATCAGCTATGAATGGCTTAGGCATGGGACTCTCCACAACTGCAGTTTTAGTTTGTTCTAATATAGTAATATCTTTAATGAGAAAAATAATACCAGATAAAATAAGAATACCTTCATTTATAGTAGTTATAGCTACTTTTGTTACAATTGTAGGAATGCTTTTAAAAGCCTTTCTTCCTGCTCTTGATAAAGCACTTGGCTTATTTATACCTTTAATAGTTGTTAACTGTTTAATATTAGCTAGAGCAGAGAGCTTTGCTTCAAAGAATGGTCCTTTAGAATCAGCAGTAGATGGTTTAGGTATGGGATTTGGATTTAGTTTATCTCTTACAGTATTAGGGATAATAAGAGAAATTCTTGGAAGCGGTAGTATATTTGGATTTAGCTTATTTGGAGCGTCTTTTGAGCCAATATTATTATTTATATTACCACCAGGGGCATTTTTAACATTAGGATTTTTATTAGCCGGATTTAATAAAATAAAAAATAAAAAAGCATAAGGAGGGAAGCAAATGAAGTTAATACTTTTATTTTTAAGTATAGTTTTAGTTAACAACGTTATAATGTCTCAGTTTATGGGAATATGTCCTTTCTTAGGAGTATCTAAAAAGGTAGATACTGCAGTTGGAATGGGATTTGCAGTTACTTTTGTTTTAACATTAGCATCAGTAATAACATACTTTATACAAAATTTACTAGAAGTGACAGGGAATGAATTTTTACAAACAATAGCTTTTATATTAGTAATAGCATCTATAGTTCAGTTTGTTGAAATGGTAATCCAAAAAATGAGTCCATCGCTATATCAAGCACTAGGTGTTTTTCTACCTTTAATAACTACAAACTGCGCAGTATTAGGTATAGCATTAGTTAATGTTCAAGAAGGTTATAGCTTAGTGGAAACTATAGTAAATGGATTTGGAGCGGGAGTAGGATTTACATTAGCAATAGTTTTATTTGCTGGAATAAGAGAAAGATTAGAGTTATCTGACATACCAGAATCGTTTAAAGGGTTTCCTATAACTTTAATATCAGCAAGTTTAATGTCTATGGCTTTTTTAGGATTTGCAGGCCTTATAAATTTATAAACAGGGGAGGGAGAAGTAAGTGTCTATAATTAGTTCAATTGCAGTGTTAGGTGGCTTAGGTCTGACCTTCGGAGCGATTTTAGCATATGCTTCAAAAAAGTTTGCAGTAGAAATAGATGAGAGAGTAGAAAAAATTATGGCAGTTCTTCCAGGTGCAAACTGTGGAGGATGTGGATTTCCTGGATGCGGAGGTTTGGCAAGTGCTATAGTAAATGGAGATGCTCCTGTAAATGGATGCCCAGTAGGTGGAGCAGATTGTACATCTAAAATAGGAGAAATAATGGGTATTAGTGCAGATGTCTCAGAGAAGAAAGTTGCAAAAGTAATTTGTAAAGGTAACTGCAAAACTTCAAAAGATAAGTACAAATACGAAGGAATATCAGATTGTAGAGCTGCTGCAACCTTAAATTCAGGTGCTAAGTCTTGTGAATTTGGATGTTTAGGACTAGGAACATGTAAAGATGTATGTAAGTTTGATGCTATAACTATAATAGATAATATAGCTGTAATAGATGAAGAAAAATGTGTTATGTGTGGAAAGTGCATAGAAGTCTGTCCAAAGAAAGTAATATCTATAAAACCTTTTAACCAAGATATAGTAGTTGAATGTAATAGTAAAGATTTTGGTAAGGCTGTTAAGGAAAAATGTAGTGTAGGGTGTATAGGATGTGGAATTTGCTATAAATCTTGCAAATTTGATGCAATAGAATTTGAAAATAAAATTGCAAAGATAAATTATGATAAATGTGTGGGTTGTATGGTGTGCGTTGAAAAATGCCCAACAAAAGTTATAAAAGGAAATATAAATAAAAGACAAAAAGTAAAAATTGATGAATCTCTTTGTATAGGTTGTACAATTTGTAAGAAACAATGTAAATTTGATGCAATAAGCGGTGAATTGAAAGAAAAGCACATAATTGATAAAGATAAGTGTGTAGGATGTCATTTATGTATTCAAAAATGCCCTAAAAAGGCTATTAAAACTATATAATATGGATAAGATAAAGGTATGGATTTTCCATACCTTTTTTTATATATAGGTATTATAAATATATAAATTGAGCAATAATTAAATATATATGGATTATACTGGGAATTAAACTTAAATTTATATTTTTAAATGTATATTAAAATTATAAAACCAAAATTATTAAAGCTTTACAAAAAACTGCAATTAAATGCGGAAAAATAACAATAGTGTAATAAAAACGTTCGACATTTGTGTTGAATTTTTTACAATATAATGATAGACTAAATAAGTACAAATTCTAAGTAACAAATGAGGTGAATAAATGAATATAATCTTAGCATCAGCATCTCCTAGAAGGAAGGAAATTCTAGGTAATACAAAGGTCAAATTTGACGTAATAAAAAGTGAAATAGACGAGGTTATATTAGAAGAAGAAGCACCTACACAAGCAGTTATGAGGCTTGCGTTTGAGAAGTGTATAGATATAGCATCTAAGAATAAAAATAGCTTAGTTATAGGCGCAGATACTATTGTAGTTTTAGATAATACTATATTAGGAAAGCCTAAGGATAAAGAAGATGCAATTGATATGATAGAAAGATTATCAGGCAGATGGCATCAAGTTATAACAGGAATAAGTCTAATAAATTTAGATGCAGATAAAAAAATAATTGATTATGTAGTTAGTAATGTTAAGTTTAAAGAATTATCACATGAGGACATAATAGATTATATACAAACTAATGAATCTTTAGATAAGGCAGGAGCTTATGGGATTCAGGGATATGGAGCATTATTAGTTGAAGAAATTCAAGGTGATTACTTTAATATAGTAGGACTTCCCATATCTAGGCTAAGTGATTTATTAAAGAAACATTTTAGTATAAATCTTTTTATGGAGGGTGATGAAGCTTAAAATGCCTTTGAATTTACAAATGACAGTAAAAGAAATGGCAGCTGATGAAAGACCTAGAGAAAAAATGCTTGCAAAAGGAGAAAAAAGTTTATCCAATGCAGAATTATTAGCAATTTTACTTAGGACAGGCACAAAACATAAAAATGCTATTGAATTAGCTAACTATATTATAAGTAAGGATTTACAAGGATTAAGATATCTACAAGATATGACTATAGAAGAATTATGTGAAATAGACGGAATAGGACTATCTAAGGCAACCATGATAAAGGCGGCACTAGAATTAGGCATTAGAGTTGCAAGTGTTAAACCGAAGACATACAAGGTGAAAAATCCTTGGGATATATATAAGTATTATATGGACAGTTTAAGATATCAAAAAAAGAGGTTTTTAAGGTAGTTCTTTTAAATACAAAAAATGAAATAATATCGGATATAGATGTATCTATAGGAACTCTAAATTCATCATTGGTTCATCCGAGAGAAGTATTTAGAGAAGCGATAAAAAGAAGTACAAATAAAATAATTCTAATGCATAACCATCCATCGGGAAGTGTAGAGCCTTCTAAAGAAGATAAAAATATTACTTCAAGGCTTATAAAATGTGGAGAAATAATAGGTATTGAAGTTATTGACCATATAATAATAGGAGATGGATTATACTTTAGTTTTAAAGAAAATATGATAATTTGATTTGATAGAGTGGAAGGAGCAACAAAATGGCTAAGGAAAAAAAAGAGAAAAAAGGATTCATGTCTATGCTTGGATTAAAGAAGATGACTAAGGATATGGGTATAGATTTAGGTACAGCAAATACATTAGTTTATATAAAAGGGCAAGGAATAGTAGTAAGAGAACCATCTGTTGTAGCAATAAGAGATGATAGTAAAGAAGTTTTAGCAGTTGGAGAAGAAGCTAAAAGAATGATAGGTAGAACACCAGGTAATATAGTAGCTATAAGACCTATGAAAGATGGGGTTATAGCTGATTTTGATGTTACTCAATCAATGCTTAGTTACTTTATACAAAAGGCTGCAGCTAAAAAAGGAGTTGTAAGTCCAAGAATAGCAATATGTGTTCCATTTGGAGTTACAGAAGTTGAAAAGAGAGCTATAGAAGAAGCTGCAAGACAAGCAGGAGCTAGAGATGCTTATCTTATAGAAGAGCCAATGGCGGCAGCTATAGGAGCTGGATTAAGAGTTGAGGAACCAGAAGGTAATATGGTAGTAGATATCGGTGGAGGTACTACAGAAATAGCTATAATATCTTTAGGTGGTATAGTTACTGCAAAATCTATCAGAATAGGTGGAGATGAGTTTGATGAGTCTATAGTAAGTTATGTTAAAAAAGAATATAACTTAGCTATAGGTGAAAGAACAGCAGAAGACGTTAAGATAAATATAGGTTCAACTTTCAAAGATGACCAAGAAACTAATATGCAAATAAGAGGTAGAGATTTAATATCAGGTCTTCCTAAAACAGTAGAAATAAATTCTACAGAAGTTAGAGGTGCTTTAAAAGAACCAATAAACTCAATAGTAGATGCAATAAAATCAACTTTAGAAAAAACACCACCAGAATTAGCATCAGATATAATGGAAAATGGAATAATGCTAACTGGAGGGGGAGCATTACTTAGAGGCCTTGATAAGTTAGTTAAGCAGGAAACAGGAATGCCAGTACAAATAGCTGAAGACCCACTAGATTGTGTTGCCTTAGGAACAGGAAAATCAGTTGAAGATCAAGAAATATTTGAAAAAGTATTAATGATGAACGCTAGAAAGTAATTAAAAGTTGGTGATACCTTTGAGATTCGATAAGAATAGAAAAGATAAAAAGAGGATTAACATTAAAGTGATAGCAACTGGGGTAGTTGCTATCACTTTAATTGGAATTGTAGGAATATCAATAGGCAAATTTGCTGGCCAAAATCCTGTTGGGCCAGGAAAAGTATTGGATGGAATAACAGCAATAGAAGGAAATTTAAATAAAAGTTTTGTATTTTTACAAGACAATTTCAAAGAATTATTAAATTACAAAAAAAATGCTAATGAATTAGAAAGTATGAAAAAAGAAAACGATGACTTAAAGAAAGAAATAATAGCATTAAACAATAAAATATCAGATACACAGTCACTAGAAAGTTTAAAAAAATCTTTGAATTTTATAGACGAGTCTTATAAAGCTAAAAGCATATCAGCAAGTGTTGTAGGTAAAAATGATGGGAACTGGTATAACAGTTTTGTAATAGGAGCTGGAAAAAAACAAGGTGTAAAAAAAGATAGTATTGTAATGAATGGAAGTGGATTAGTTGGTAAAGTATATGAAGTTTCTGATAACTACAGTAAAGCAATTTCTTTATTAGATACTAAATCATCAGTTAGTTTTAAACTAAAAGATACCAACGCTAAAGGTGTTATAACTCAAAATTCAACATTAGAAGATAAGGAAAATTATAAAAATAAAGGTCAATTACATGGATACATGTTTGAGACAACGGATAAAGTTTTACCAGGGGATGTGCTAGTAACATCAGGTTTAGGACTATACCCAGAAGGTATACCTGTAGGTGAAGTGGATAAAGTAATAGATGACAAAAATAAATCTATGAAATTTGTAATTGTAAAACCTTATGCAGATTTTAAAAATATAGATGACGTTACTATTATAGAACCGAGAAATATAGGATAAAGGAGACTAATGATTATGAAAAGAGTTTTACTTTGTCTTTTGGGGATATTATTAGTGATAATAGAAAATAGCATTACAAATTATATAGATATATTCGGTATGAGTTTTAATATAGTTATTATATATATGACTATTATAGCACTATACTTAGATGAATTAGAAGTCGGTATTATAGGCGCTATAATTGGTTTAGTGAAAGATATAACTGTTGGAGCTATATTTGGAGTTAATGGACTTATTTTATTTGCAATAGCTTATGGAATTAGTCATTTAAAAAATAAAATTTATAAAGAAAGTAATATTACTATATTTGCACTAGTATTTATAACTAGCTTATTTGACTCTATGGTAAATATTGCAACAGCTAGTCAAGTATATAATACTTATGGAATAGTGACAATGATTTCTAAGGGAATTTTAGTTGCACCATTGTGTAATAGTTTACTTAGTGTAGTTTTATATAACATGTCAAAAAAATATATATTAAAACTTAAAGAAGATTAGTGGTGATTTCATGGAAGAAAATAAAAAAACAGATAGATTATCCATAATGAGAAATATCATACTAGTAGCGTTCGTTGTAATATTATGTAAGATAGTATTTATGACAACATTTAAATATGATCATTATACTCAACTAGCAGAAAATAAAACTTACAAAGAGCTTCCTATAAAAGCTCCTAGGGGAGAAATAAGGGATAGGTATGGAAGGTTACTAGCAGGAAATAAAAACTTATTTACTATTCAAGTATCAGGTAATGGAATCAATAAAGTTAATGATAAAAAAGAGTCTATGGCAAATGACATATCATTAAAGCTTATAAATTTATTAGAAGACAATAATGAAGAGTATATAGATGAATTTCCTATATATATAGAAAATGGAAAATATTTTTATACTTTCGATAGAAATATTAGGAACTTTAAAAAAGATAATAATATACCTCTTGATTTAAATGCTAAAGAAAGTTTTTACTATTTAGTTGATAGATTAATCAATGAAGGTGTATTGACTCAAGAAGATAGAAAACTAGAGGTAAGCAAACTTCAAAAAAAATTAAATGAAAATGGATACTATCCTCCTATTCTTGTTAGTAAATGGTTATTTACAGAAGAAAAAAATAAACAAGATTGGATACAAAGTTATAAAATAGAAAGTAGTAATATAAATGCAAAAGAAGCATTCAAAAAAATTAGAGAGTATTATGAAATAGATAAAAAAGTTAAAAAATACTCTGAAAAAGATAAAAAAAATATGATAGTTTATGAAAGAAATGAAGATATATACGATAAAGAGGCAAGAAAGATACTAGTTGTAAGAGATCTTATAAAATCTCAAGGCTACTCACAATACAACCCAGTAACTATAGCTAAGGATATAAGTGAAGAAACTATAGCTAAAATAGAAGAAAATGCTATGGATCTTCCAGGGGTATCAGTTGCAATAGAGCCTGTAAGGGATTATCCAAATGGAAATTTAGCTTCTCATACTTTAGGACATATGGGTAAAATGCCATCAAATGATGAAGCATCATACCTAAAGAGAGAAGAAGGAAAAAAATACTCTAAAGGTGATACTGTTGGTATATCAGGAATAGAAAAAAATTATGAAGAACAGCTACGTGGTGTAGATGGATATAAAAAAGTACAAGTTGATGCTTTAGGTAGAGTAACTAAGGAACTTGAAGTGTCAGAACCTCAGTCTGGAGATACGGTATATTTAAGTGTAGATAAAGACTTACAAGAAGTAGCAGAAGACGTATTAAAAAGAACAATAGATGTAGCTAGAACAGGTGGAACATTTAAAAGTGAATTTGGAGATAAAAGTTTTTCAAAGACAGCACCAAATGCAAAATCAGGTGCGGTTATGGCTATAGATGTAAAAACTGGGGATGTATTAGCAATGGCTAGTTATCCAAACTATGATCCGAATAAATTTGTAAATGGTATATCATATGAAGATTTTGAAGCTCTTCAACCTAAAAATAAAAATGATGTATTAGCACCAAATCCTCAAGTTAACTTAGCTACTCAAGGTGTATTCCAACCAGGATCTACATTTAAGATGGTAACGGGAATGGCTGCAATAGATAATGGGTTAAGTCCAAATTATACAATACAAGATACAGGTGTTACGTATCTTTCTAAAGGTAAAAATAGTAGACCTTTTGCCGATTATATATGGCATAAATCTAGACGTAATCATGGTTCTACTAACCTTTATAAAGCGATTCAAGAATCTTGTAATATTTATTTTTATAGCATAGGTTCTGGTAAAAATAGAGGTATAGGAGCAGACCCTGATGTAAAGATAGGACCTAACGATATATTAGAATATGCTAAGTTATTTGGTTTAAATGATTATACAGGATTAAATACTGAAATAGATGAAAGAAAAGGTAAAGTACCAAGTATAGAGGCTAAATTAAATTCAGCAAAAGCTTTACTTAGAGCGTTCCTTGACAAAGAAATGGCAAATGCATTTACTGATATAAGTAAGGCAAAAGACGAAGAAAAATATGAAGAAAGAATAGAAGAAATAGTTAATTGGGCAGATGAAGAAAAAACTATTGATAGACTTGAAGGAATAAAAAGATTAACTAAATTAAATGTTAAGAAAGACAAGGTAGTTTACTTTGCAGATAAAATAGTGTATGATCATTTAAAGTTTGCTAAATGGAGTACTGCAGATACATTCAACCTTGCAATAGGTCAGGGAGAAAATCAATATACTCCAGCACAAATGGCAAGATATGTGGCTGCAATAGCAAATGGAGGAGACTTAGTAGACTTATCTGTAATAGATAGGGTTATATCAAGTGATTATTCATCAGTGGATATAGATGAAAATGGTAAAGAAAAAATACCATTTAAAAATAGTGAAAAGCTAAAAGATTTAACTGAGGGTATGAAAAGAGTTACAACTCAAAGCTCAACTAAGAACTTGTTTACTAATTTCCCAGTAAGTGTGGCTGCTAAAACGGGTACTGCTGAAAAGAGTGGTAAAATACCTACTGAAAATGACTATGAATATTTACTAAGCCATATGGGAGCTTATGGAGTATCAACGGAAGATGCAATTAAGCTATCTAATAAATTAAAATCAGAAAGAGAAAAAGAACTATCAAAAGAAAAAGAAGAAGAGATAAAAGTGGAATTAAAAGATAAAAAACTAGATGATGACAAGAGGAAAGAATTAGAAGAAGAATTAAAAGATGGAGTTAAAGTTAAGCTAGAAGATACTGATAAAATTAATTCTGCTTATCTAAAAAAAGCTATAAAGGAATTAAATCCTAAAATAACTGATGAAAAAATAGATTCATATAAGCAAAGCTATGCAGCTTTTGCATGGAGTGTAGGATTTGCTCCAGCAGATAACCCTGAAATTGCAGTAGTAACTATGATACCTCAAGGTAATGAAAGTGTATACGCAATGTTACCTATAAGAGAGTTAATAGGAACTTATATGGGCTTAGGAAAAGATAAGACAAAAGTTGATGAAAATAATTCTAATGAGCAAAAAAATGAGGCATCTAATAAAGAAAATATAAATTTCGTTTCACAAATGAAAAAATAAGAGGAATTAAGATTTTTTTGAAGAATATATAATATTGATATATCACTCTGGAGGTTGTTATGTCTTTGATAGATTTTGAAGCCAAAGAACTAGTAGAGTTCAAAGGCAGTAAAAGAGGGATAATAGTAAACATTAAAAGAGTAGCGTCTTTTGATGATATAAAACAAGCTATAATAGATAGACTAGAATCGTCTATAGGTTTTTTCAATGGGGCTAGAATTTGTGAGATTAACAGTGAATGTCTAAGTGATATACAAATTATAAATATAAAAGACGATATATCATCTAGATTTGATGTAGAGTTTGTTGGAGACGATGAAAATAAAATGATTAAAAGTTTTCAAACTAGATATGTAAACAACTTAAGATCTGGAGAAAATATTGAATTTGATGGCGATATAATTGTAATGACGGATATGAAATCAGGATCACAGGTAAGCTCAACTTCGAATGTAGTAATTATGGGTGATGTAAGTTCTGGAGCCCGAGTTGTAGCCCATGGTAATGTTATAGTAATGGGTAGTGTTAAAGGTTTTATACATGCAGGAGCAACTGGAAATGAAAATGCATATGCTGTTGCCAATAATCTTAATGCTAAAGTATTACAGATTGCAGGTAATATAGCTGAAGCACCAGATGATGAGAACTATGAAGAAGAAAAAGCAAATGTCCCAGAAATAGCCCTAGTAAGTAATGGCAGAATAATAATAGAAAGTTACTTACCTAAAATAATAAAATAATAAGGATGAATCCATAGGGGGGTAGTATTATGAGCGAAGTTATAGTTATAACATCTGGTAAGGGTGGAGTTGGAAAAACTACTACCGCGGCAAACTTAGGAACTGCTCTAAGCTTGGAAAATAAAAAAACAGTTATAGTGGATGCAGATATTGGACTTAGAAACTTAGATGTAGTTATGGGTCTTGAAAATAGAATCGTATACGATATAGTAGACGTAGTGGAAGAAACATGTAGACTTAAACAAGCATTAATAAAAGATAAAAGATTTGATAACCTTTATTTATTACCTGCTGCTCAAACAAGAGATAAAAATGCAGTAAGTGTAGAACAAATGTCGAATTTATGTGAAAAACTTAAAGAGTCATTTGATTATGTACTAATAGACTGTCCAGCAGGCATAGAGCAAGGATTTAAAAATGCTGTTGCTGGGGCTGATAGAGCAATAGTTGTAACAAATCCAGAAGTATCAGCGGTAAGAGATGCAGATAGAATTATAGGATTATTAGAAGCAAACGAAATTAAAGATATTAGATTAGTTATAAATAGAATAAGACAAGATATGGTTAGACGTGGAGATATGATGAATAAACAAGACATAATAGAGATATTAGCTATTGATTTAATAGGTCTTGTTCCAGATGATGAAAGTATCATAGTATCTACCAATAAGGGAGAGCCTGCTATACTTGATTCTAAATCTAGTGCAGGACAAGCTTATAAAGATGTAGCTAAAAGAATATTAGGACAAGATATACCAATGATGGAATTAGAATCTGAAAGTAATATCTTCAGTAAAATTAAGAAAATATTTGGTATGGCCAAGTAGTAAAGGGGGATATGTCAGTGTCAGTGTTAGATTTTTTAAAAGTTTTTTCTGACGAGTCTAAAACGAGTAAATCAGTTGCAAAAGAAAGATTAAAATTAGTTTTAGTGCATGATAGAGTCGATTGCTCTCCTAAGTTTTTAGATATGATAAAGACCGATATTTTAAAAGTTATAGCAAACTATGCTGAAATAGAAGAAGATGGTCTTGAAATAAAAATGTCTAAAGCTAGAGGAGATCAAGAAGATATAACAGTGTCTGCATTAGTCGCTAATATACCGCTAAAAAATATAAAAGATAGAAGTATATAAAGGATATTTTAAAGGGGGATGGGCTAAAATCCCCCTTTATTTATTTTAAAGTAATTCACAAATACACGACTTAAGTTAAGTTTTCAATTTATAGTTAGAAAGACGGTGAATATATGATCGGATATAAATCGACCATTAAATTAATAAAGCAATTAGACTGGAAGTTAATATTAACAGTACTAGCAATATTTGTTTTTGGGCTTGTAATATTAGTAAGTGCTACACATGCACAAGATACAGGTAATTATAAACAAGTATTTGTCCAAGGAATGGCTTTTGCATTAGGTATAGGTATGATATCTATAATGCTATTCTTTGATTATAACTTTTTAGGAAAGTATTATAAATCATTATATATAATTAGTTTAGTATTATTATTTATAGTTTTAATACCTGGGATTGGAGCCGAAAGAGGTGGAGCTAGATCTTGGATCAATTTAGGACCTTTAGATTTTCAAACATCAGAGTTAGCAAAACTAACTTTTATATTAAGTTATGCTAAAATAGTAGAATCTAGAAAAGGTAAATTAAATACTATAAAGGATATTATACCAGTTGTAGTGTACGCTTTACCTTTTATAGGATTGTTATTTGCCCAACCTGATTTAGGAACAGCAATAGTATTTTCTTGTATAATAGCAGGAATGTTATTTACAGCGGGCCTTGATATAAAGTTGATAAAGAGGGGGATAATAATAGCGCTTGTGTCTTTGCCTATAATGTATTTATTTATGGCACCTCATCAAAAAGATAGAATAGAAGCATTTTTAAACCCTGAAGACCCAACACTAAAAGGAAATTATCAAGTTATGCAATCTATGATTGCCATAGGTTCAGGTGGACCAACTGGTAAGGGATTATACAATGGTAGTCAAAGTCAAGAAGGATTTTTACCTGTTCAAGAAAGTGACTTTGTATTTGCTGTTATAGGTGAAGAGTTAGGAGCAGTAGGAATGGCTGCTGTAATAGCATTATATGCGATTTTCTTAACTAGGATGATTTATATAGCTAGAGAAGCTAAAGATTTTTATGGTACACTAATAGTAATAGGAGTAATGAGTATGTTTGGATATCAAATTATTCAAAACATAGGTATGACAGTGGCACTAATTCCTGTAACGGGAGTAACACTTCCGTTTATTAGTTATGGAGGAAGTTCATTACTAACATCCTTAGCTAACCTAGGATTAGTTTTAAATGTTTGTATGAGAAGAAAAAAAATAAACTTTTAATCATAATGGAGGGGCTTATGAATATTGCATTAGTAGCACATGATGAAATGAAAAACACAATGGTAGGGTTTTGTATAGGTTATGAAGTTATATTAAAAAACTATGGTCTTTACGCAACAGGAACAACAGGAAAGAGGATAATGGATGAAACAGAATTAAACATTAATAGGCTTGCATCAGGTCCGCTTGGAGGAGATCAACAAATAGGATCATTAATAGTATCTCAGGATATAGACTTAGTAATCTTTTTACGTGATCCTCTTACATCTCAGGCACATGAAACTGATATACAAGCATTAATAAGACTGTGTGATGTTTATCATGTACCAGTAGCTACAAATCTTGCATCAGCAGAAATATTTATAAAGGCACTAGATAGAGGGGAACTTTCTTGGAGAGAGGTTAGAAAAACTACTAGCCAAAGAGTTTAATAAGCGAATTAAAGGACAAGGTTAAATTTAACCTTGTCCTTTTTATATTAACTATTTAACTAATTTAGCGAATTCTACACCAAAGTCGAAACACTCTTGTAATGTATCATCACATGGGAAGAATTTTTTCTTTAAAGTTGGTATAGGCATTTTGAAGTTCATAGCTTTAAGGTTACATTCAGCCATAGTAAGACCTTCACCACTCCATCCGAATGAACCAAATACTCCTGCTATAGAACCTATATTAGCCATAGGATCTATTGTAGAGAATAAGTCCCACATAGGTTTAACCATAGTTTTATTTATTGTAGGAGAACCTAATAATATAACTTTAGACATTACAACTGCATCATGCATATCTTTTAAAGACATTTCTTCTAAATCATATAATTTAACATTAGCACCTTCTGATAGTAAACCTTCTTCTATTTTTTTAGCCATAGTTAAAGTGTTTGTATAAGCTGATAAGTAAAATACTGATACTTGATTTTGATTAGTAGTTTCTATAACTTCAGTTGACCAATCTAAATATCTTTTAACTGCAGCCATAGGGTCTTTTGTAAGCATAGGACCATGAGAAGTTAATATTGTATCAAAATCTAATTTTAACTCTACAACTTTATTTATAGCACTTAAAACATGTTTAGCAAATGGTTTAACTATACAATCATAGTAATGCTTAGCTGATTTTAAGTAATCTTCACTTTCAACAACATTAGCATCAACACTTGCAAAGTGACATCCGAAAGCATCACAAGTGAATAAAGTTTTATCTTCTTCTATATAAGTAAACATTGTATCTGCCCAGTGTAAGAATGGCGCAGTTATAAATTTAATGTTTCTTTTTCCTATATTTAATACTTCACCATCAGTTATAACATGACATTTAAAAGGTTTATTTATTTGGTCATTTAAATATAATTTAGCAGCTTTAGTACAGAAAACTTCTATATTAGGATTTAAGTCTAATAAATATTTTAAGCTACCAGCGTGGTCAGGCTCAGTATGATGTATTACTACATAATCTATATCTTTTATATCTGTAACTTCAGATAAATTATTTAAAAATTCTTCTTTGAAATTTCCTTTTACCGTATCAAATAAAACAGTTTTTTCATCTTTTACTAAATAACAGTTATAAGTAGTCCCGAATTCAGTTTCCATTATTATGTCAAATACTTTTAAATCTTTATCTACTACACCTGTACAGTAAATATCCTTTTTTATTTCAAATACATTACTCATTGAAAATCCTCCTAAAATTAATTTCATATAAAGATTATACCCAATTTATTTACACTGAAACAAAATGTTACATATTTGTTCTTTGTATACAAAAAACGTTGAAAAATTATTTTAAAAATAGTATTCAATTATATTATATCAAAAAAAGTATAAAAAAATGATTTTTGCATGGAATTTAATACTATATATAGATTGAGGTTATAATATAAAAATATTTAAGACTTATAAAAATATTCAAATAGATAATGTCTAAATATTTGGAAAAACTATTATTTATAAGTAATAAAATTTTGATACATAATATCATATCGTGTATAATAGTAATTATGTCTAAAACAATAAACATATTCGGAGGTTTTAAGATAAATGAATAAGGTTGACTTAAAAAGAATTTTGAAAAAGGTAGAAAAGCCAGCAAGATATCTTGGTAACGAAATAAATTCAATACATAAAGATACTTCAAATAAAAATCTAATAAGATATGCTCATTGTTTTCCAGATTTATATGAGGTTGGGATGAGTCATTTAGGAAGTCATATACTATATGATGTAATAAATAGAGATGCAGATGTATTTTGTGAAAGAGTATATTCTCCTGCTGTAGATATGGAAACTATAATGAGAGAAAAAAATATACCTATGTTTGCATTAGAATCAAGAGAAGCAATAACTAATTTTGATTTTGTAGTTTTTACTCTTCAATATGAACTTTCATATACTAATATTTTAAATATATTAGATTTAGCAAATATACCTTTACTAAGAGAAGAAAGAAAATTAGAGGATCCATTTATAATGGTAGGTGGACCTTGTGCATACAATGTAGAGCCGTTATCTGATTTTGTTGATATAGTAATTTTAGGAGAAGGTGAAGAAGTAAACCTAGAAGTTGTAAATGCTTATAAAGAATGGAAGAAAAATAAGACAACTAGAGAAGATTTCTTATATAAAGTTTCTCAGATAGAAGGGGTTTATATACCTAGTTTTTATGATGTAACTTATAATGAAGATAACACAGTTAAGGATGTTACTCCTAATAGAGAAGGTGTACCAGCTAAGGTACAAAAGAGAATAATAAAAAATGTTGAAGAAGTACCATACCCAGAAAAACTAATAGTACCATTTATTGATACAGTTCATAACAGAGTTGTATTAGAGTTATTTAGAGGATGTACTAGAGGCTGTAGATTCTGCCAAGCTGGTATGATTTATAGACCTATAAGGGAAAAAAGTTTAAATAGATTAAAAGAAATAGTAGATAAATTAATTAAGAATACAGGATATGATGAAATATCACTTTCATCTTTAAGTACTAGTGATTATTCACAATTAGCAGACCTTACAGATTTCTTAGTTGAAGAATATGCGTCTAAGAATATAGGTATATCACTTCCATCACTTAGACTTGATAACTTCTCTATGGAAATAGCTGAAAAAATACAACAAGTTAGAAAATCAGGCCTTACATTTGCACCAGAGGCTGGTACTCAAAGAATGAGAGATGTTATAAATAAAGGTGTAAGTGAAGAAGATTTATCAAATGCAACAAGAAAAGCATTTGAAATGGGATGGAATAGCGTTAAATTATACTTTATGATAGGACTACCAACTGAAACTTATGATGATTTAGATGGTATAGCAGATCTTGCTTATAATGTTATAGATACTTATAGAGATGTTCATAATGGAAAGATAAAAAGAAGCTTTGGAGTTACAGTAAGTACATCTACATTTGTACCTAAACCATTTACACCATTCCAATGGCATGGACAAGATACAACTGAAGAAGTTATAGAAAAGCAAAGACATTTAGTTAAAAAATTAAAAAATGGAAATATAAAATATAATTACCACGACTCTAAGACAAGCTTAATGGAAGCTGTTATTGCTAGAGGAGATAGAAAAATAGGAAAAGTTATATATGATGCATTTAAATCAGGTGCTAAATTTGATGGATGGTCAGAGTACTTTAATTTAGATACTTGGAAAGAAGCCATGGAGAAAAATGGACTTGATATAGCCTTCTATGCAAATAGAGAAAGAGACTATGAAGAAGTATTCCCGTGGGATCATATAGATGTAGGTGTAACTAAGAAATTCCTAGTTAGAGAAAATGAAAAATCAAGACAAGATGCAATTTCTCCAGATTGTAGACATAAGTGTAATGGATGTGGAATAAACGCACATGATATAGGAAGGGGGCTTTGCTAATTATGAGCAAAATAATAAGAACTAAATATAATAAAGAAGGAGATATGATATACATATCACATCTTGATTTACAACAATTATTACAAAGAGCATTTAGAAGAGCTGATATAGACTTAGTTCACTCTCAAGGATTTAACCCTCATCCTAAAATAAGTTATGGAAATGCCTTAGCTTTAGGTACTGAAAGCCAAGGAGAGTATGTAGATGTTGAAATAGTAGACGATTTAAGTGTAGAAGAATACTTAGATAGAATGAATAAACAATTACCAGAGGGTATAACTTTTATAAAAGCAATGGAGATAAATAAGCAAACTCCATCATTAGCTTCAACTATAGAATATGGAGAATATTTATTTACTATAGAAGTTGAAAAATCATTAACTAAAGAATTAGTAAAATCTAAAATTTTAGATTTTATGAGTAACGAAGAAATAATGATAACTAAAAAAAATAAAAAGGGTAAAATGGTAGAGTCTGATATAAGGCCTATGATAAAGAGCTTTGATTTATTGGATATTCAAGATAATAAAATAATTTTAGAGGCTATGCTTGCTACTGGTTCTAAAGCAAATTTAAATAATAATGTATTTGTTCCTAAGATACTAGAAATGTTAGAATTAGAAATGGATCCATTAGATGTAGATATACTAAGAAGAGATTTATATGTAGTAGAAGATAATCAATTAGTATCTCCTATGTAGTGAAAAGGTGGGTAAAACCACCTTTTTATGTACAATTTTTGAGAAACTGCGTTAGTGATATGAAAATAGCTAATTTTGTAAGGAGTAATATATGAAGAAGATAATAATAGAGTGTCTAGTAGCATCTCAAAAAACTGCTATATTAGAAAATGATAAACTAACAGAATTATTAATTGAGGATAATATAAAAAGTAAAACTGCATCAAATATATATAGAGGCATAGTTAAAAAAGTACTACCTGGAATGCAAGCTTGCTTTGTAGATATAGGATTTGAAAAGCTAGCGTATCTTCAGTTGAAAAAAGATAATGGTATAAAATCAGGGCAAGATGTATTAGTTCAAGTAAATAAAGAAGAGATAGGAACTAAAGGTGCAAAGCTTAATTTAGAAATAAGTATAGCTGGAAGATACCTAGTCTATATACCATCTAATAATAAAACAACAGTTTCAAGTAAGATATCAAAAGAAGAAGAAAAAGATAGATTAAAAGAAATTGTAAAATCTGCAAGTCCTAATAATTTAGGTTTTATAATAAGAACTGAAGCAGTTGGGTGTAGTAAAGAAGAATTAGAAAAAGATATTATAGATCTAAAAAATAAATATGAAAATATATTAAAAGAGTATAAATTAGGTATAGGGCCAAAACTTCTATATAAAGAATTAGATTTATCTAGTAAGTATGTAAAAGATAATATAAACGAAAATGTAGAAAAAATAGTAACTAATAGTTGTGAAAAATATGAAGAAATAAAAAATATTCTAAAATATATAAATAAAGATTATGTAAACAAGCTAGTATTAGAAGATAAAAAAGATATATTTAATTTATATAGAATAGACGGTCAAATAGATAAAGCACTAAGCAAGAAAGTATGGCTAAAAAGCGGAGGATACTTAATAATAGAAAAAACCGAAGCTTTAACAGTAATAGATGTTAATACAGGTAAATTTACGGGTAATTTAAAGTTATCTGAAACAGTTTATAAAACAAACCTGGAAGCATCAATTGAAATAGCTAAGCAACTAAAGCTTAGAGACATTGGTGGAATAATAATAATAGACTTTATAGATATGCATAAAGATATATATAAAGAAGATGTAATTAAATATTTAAATAGAGAACTTAAAAAAGATAAAAGAAAAACAGAAGTACTAGGAATGACAAAATTAGGATTAGTAGAAGTTACAAGAAGAAGAGAAAAGGACTCTATAGATAAATACTATATAGATACAGAGTACAAAGACTATGGGGCTAGAAAATCAATTAACTATATTATAGATAGTATTGAAAATGAAGTATTAAGAATTAGCCAGCATACATCATATGAAAATATAAAAATTGAATTAAATGGAAATGTATATAATGTTATAAATGAAAAATTTACAAATATAATTAAAAATATTGGAGAAAAATATGGTATAATCATATCGCTAGGAAAAAACAGTGAATTAAATTACGAAAAAATAAATATAATTTATAATACTTAGTTGACAATTGTACATTTAAGTAGTAAAATTAATAACTGTAATGCCGCACAGAAAAGGTTAAAATCTTCTTAGGAAGTACCTATATGGCGAGTTTAAGACCGAGGAGGTGTATTTAATGTACGCTATAGTTAAAACAGGTGGAAAGCAATATAAAGTTGCTGAAGGTGATGTATTATTCGTTGAAAAGTTAGAAGCTAACGCAGGTGATGTTGTTACTTTAAACGAAGTATTAGCTTGCACTAAAGATGGAGAGTTAGTAGTTGGAGCTCCTGTTGTTGAAGGTGCTTCTGTTTCTGCAAAAGTTGTAGAACAAGGTAAAGCTAAGAAAGTTGTAGTTTTCAAGTACAAAGCTAAGAAAGACTACAGAAGAAAGCAAGGACATCGTCAACCATACACTAAGATAGTTATCGAAAAGATAAATGCTTAATTAAAGGTTAAGTAATGATAAAAGTTAAATATTATTACGATGATGACTTTTCACTAAAAGGATTTTGTTTAAAAGGTCATGCTGATTTCGCTGAAATTGGTTATGATATAGTATGTTCTGCAGTTACATCTAATGCTATTGCAGTAATAAACTCTTTAGACAAATTAGTGAAGGTTGAATTTGAAACTGTAATAGGACAAGAAGGTCATATAGAATGTATTGTTAAAGATACATATATTGAGAAATCTCAATTATTACTGAATCATTTTCAATTAGCAATTGATGGAATTAAACGGGAATATCCCAAAAATATAAAAATCTTAAAAAAGTAGGGGGTGACTCCATATGTTAAACATGAACTTACAGTTACTTGCATCTAAGAAAGGGGTAGGGTCTTCTAAAAACGGTAGAGATTCTATATCTAAGAGATTAGGTGTTAAGAGATTCGACGGACAAGTAGTAACTGCTGGTAGTATAATAGTAAGACAAAGAGGTACTAAAATACATCCAGGAACTAACGTAGGTATAGGTGGCGATGACACTTTATTTGCATTAGTTGACGGTGCTGTTAAATTCGAAAGAAAAGATAAGAAGAGAAAGAAAGTAAGTGTATACCCAGTATCAATAGCTGAGTAATACATAAAAAAGGAGTGTTAATGCACTCCTTTTTCTTGTAAATAGATATTTACAGAATGATATATATCTATTTTGGGAAAAATAAATAAAAAATGACTTAATCAAGTAGGTGATTAATATGTTTATAGATAAAGCAAGAATTTTCGTTAAAGCCGGAAACGGTGGAAATGGTTCGGTAGGATTTAGAAAAGAAAAATATGTTCCAGCTGGTGGTCCAGATGGTGGAGACGGTGGACATGGTGCAAGTATAGTATTTGAAGTAGATTTAGGTCTTAGAACATTAATGGATTTCAAATATCAAAGAAAATACTCAGCAGAGCCAGGTGGAGACGGTGGAAAGTCAAAAAGAGCAGGTAAAAATGGAGAAGATTTAATTCTTAAAGTTCCTGCAGGTACGATAATAAGAGACGAAGCAACAGGTCTTATCTTAGCAGATTTAAAAGAAGAAGGCGATAAAGCGGTAGTTGTTAGAGGTGGTAGAGGTGGAAAAGGAAACCAACACTTTGCCAATGCAGTAAGACAAGCTCCGGCTTTTGCTAAATCTGGTACAGATGGACAAGAAAGATGGGTAACATTAGAGCTTAAGATGATAGCTGATGTAGGGTTACTTGGATTCCCAAATGTAGGTAAATCTACATTCTTATCAGTTGTAACTAAGGCTAAGCCAAAGATAGCTAATTATCATTTTACAACTTTAACACCTAATTTAGGTGTTGTTCAAACTAAGTTTGGAGATAGTTTTGTATTAGCAGATATACCAGGGCTTATAGAAGGAGCTGCTGAAGGAATTGGTCTTGGACATGATTTCTTAAGACACGTTGAAAGAACTAAAGTTTTAATTCATATAGTAGACATATCTGGCTTAGAAGGTAGAGATGCTTTAGAAGACTTTGATAAAATAAATGATGAACTTAAAATGTATAATGAGAGATTATCAACAAGACCACAAGTTGTAGTTGCTAATAAGATAGATATATTAGAAGATGAAAGTACATTTGAAGAATTTAAGGCTGAGCTAGAGGGTAGAGGATATAAGGTATTTAAAATGTCTGCTGCTACTCGACAAGGTATAGATGATGTAATAGCTTATGTATCTCAGTTATTAAATGAAGTTGAAGATGTAGAGTTAGTTACAGAAGAAGAAATGTACAAGCCAGAATTAGACATTCAAGAAGATGAAGGCTTAGATATAGATATAGAAGATGGAGTATATGTTGTTAAAGGTAAAGCACTTAGAAGAATTATGTACTCTGTTAACTTTGATGACATGGAATCTCTTCAATTCTTCCAAAAAGCTATGGAAGGTCAAGGTGTATTTGACAAACTTAGAGAAATGGGAATTGAAGATGGAGACACAGTTAGAATTTACGAAATAGAATTCGAATTCTATAATTAGAAAAGACACGAGGTGACAAAATGTTAAAAGGAAAGCAAAGAGCACACTTAAGATCAATAGCGAACACTTTAAAGCCTGTTACTCAAATAGGAAAAGATGGTGTAACTGAAAGTTTTTTAGAGCAGCTTGATGGAATGTTAAAAACTAGAGAGATAGTTAAAGTTACAATACTTGAAACTGCAGGGCTTGATACAAAAGAAACTGCAAATGCAGTATGTGAAGCTTTAAGAGCAGAATTTGTTCAAGCTATAGGATCTAAGTTTACTTTATATAAAAAAAATATGGATGAACCTAAAATAGTATTCCCTGGACATGCTCCAGCTAAAGCTAAAGTTAAAGATGAGAATGTTACTAGAAAAGGTAAACCAACTAAAAGATCAGCTAGAAGATAAATAAATTTTAGATAAAACAAAAGCATTTGTAAAATTACAGATGCTTTTTTTGTTTTTGGGTAATTATAATATTATAAAATAGAATTTTATATATAAAAAGGAATGTTAAAATATAGCTTTTTATATCAAAAAATGTTAAGATAATAACTGTATAAGTTAAAGTGTATAATAAAAATATATTTAATATATAAAGAATGTATCATTTTAAGGAGGAACAAAATGAGAGTTATTATAATAGGGGCAGTTGCAGCAGGTATGAGTGCAGCAGCAAAGTTAAAAAGAATGCAGCCTGAATATGAAGTTGTAGTTTATGAAAAAACTGATGTAGTATCATTTGGTGCTTGTGGGCTTCCATACTTTGTTGGAGGATTCTTTGATGAAGCTGAAAAAATGATAGCTAGAACACCAGAAAAATTCAGAGAAACAGGAATTGATTTAAATGTATTTAATGAAGTGGTAAACGTTGACCCAGTTTCAAAAAAGGTTATAGTGAAAAATGTGAAAACTGGTGAAGAGTTTGAAGATTCATACGATAAGTTAATGATAGCAACAGGAGCAAGTAGTATAATACCTCCTATTAAAAATGTTAAGCTTGAAAATGTTTCAACATTAAAAAGCATGGAAGATGGAGTAAGAGTAAAAGAATTATTAAATAAAGAAGAAAATAAAAACATAGTTATAATAGGGGCAGGATTTATAGGATTAGAAGCTGTAGAAGCAGCTAGACATTTAGGAAAGAATGTTACTGTATTCCAAGCTGGAAATAGAATATTAGAACAAGTTTTTGACAAAGAAATAACTGATGTATTAGAAGAAGAAATAAGAAAACATGAAGTAGACTTAAGATTAGAAGAACTTGTTTCTGAATTAGTTGGAGAAACTAAAGTAGAAAAGGTTATAACAAATAAAGGTGAAGTTAAAGCAGATGTAGTTATAATAGCTACAGGAGTTAGACCAAACACTGCGTTCTTAAAAGATAGTGGAATAGAAATGTTACAAAATGGAGCTATAATAGTAGATGAGTTTGGGAAAACATCTGTAGAAGATATATATTCAGCAGGAGACTGTGCAACTATTAAAAATATTGTTAGTGGACAAGATACATATGTACCATTAGCAACAGGAGCTAATAAATTAGGAAGAATAGTTGGAGAAAATTTAGCTGGAGCTAATAATACATTCCAAGGGTCTTTAGGTTCAAGTTGCTTAAAGGTTATGGATATGGAAGCTGGTTCAACTGGTTTAACAGAAGTACAGGCGGAGAAATTAGGATTAGATTTTAAAGTTAAGTTTATATCTGATTTCAATCAAACTAACTACTATCCAGGTAGAGATAAAATATATGTAAAACTTGTATATGATGCAAAAACTAAAGTTATATTAGGTGGGCAAGTTGCTGGATTTAAAGATTCAGTTCAAAGAACAAATGTAATAGCAGCAGCTATATTTGGAAAATTAACAACTAATCAATTAGGAATGTTAGATTTATGTTATGCACCACCATTTGCAAGAACATGGGATGTATTAAACGTAGCAGGAAATGTAGCTAAATAGTTAAAATAAAAGCATCTATAAATTTAT